>CACXDL010000071.1 GCA_902766395.1 uncultured bacterium | reverse complement strand
TTTGCCACCAAAAGTTCCTCCGTCTGAAAGACCCTGCGGAGCTTTAAAAGAAGTTTTGTTCTTTTTTAGTTTTCTTCCGATAATATTGATTATGGGCTTTGATTTTTGTTATAATTAAATAGATATTTGTATAAAAGGAAATATATGTTAGTAAAAATATATACTGATGGTGCATGCAGCGGTAATCCGGGCAAAGGCGGATATGGAACGATTCTTGTGGCAGAAGATGAAGCCGGTAATATTCATAAAAAAGAATTAACACAAGGCTTTAAAAATACTACAAATAACAGAATGGAGTTGTTAGCTGCAATTGTTGGGCTTGAGGCTTTGAAAAAACCATGTGATGTTGAATTGACTTCGGATTCAAAATATCTGGTTGATGCATTTAATCAAAAATGGATTGACGGATGGATAAAAAAAGGTTGGAAAGGTGCAAACAAGCAACCGGTAAAAAATCAGGATTTATGGGAACGTCTTTTAAAAGCAAAAGAATCCCATAATGTTAAATTTATCTGGGTTAAAGGTCATGCAGGGCATGAATACAATGAACGCTGTGATAAAATGGCCGTTGAATCTGCTAATGGTGAGAATCTTTTAGAAGATACTATTTCTTAATCAAATCTTCGATTATATTAATAATCTCATTATAACGATTTTTATTATTCAAATACCACCAGCCGATAAGTGCTTCAAATGCAGTTGCCTGTCTGTATTCGTTTTGCATATTTCGTCTGCCGATAGGAATAGGAAGATTTCTTGCTCGTCTTGCAATTTCATGCTCTTCTTCAGTGAGCAGATTTTCAATAGAGTGCAAAAGTTCACATTGAAAATGTGTTTTTACAAAATTGGTCGTCATTTGATGTAGTTTTTTGGAATTATTTGTTTGCAGAATTGTTTTTTCTCTGATGTATAATTCCCAAACGGCATCGCCTAAGTATGCATAATTTCTGAGATTAATTTCTTCCATACCATGATTTTACTATAAAAAGAATTAGTAAACGGGATAATTTTTATTGTTATGTTATTGAGTTTTAATTTTTACAAGGTATAAGTCTTGTGAAAAATTTATTTATAAAAATTATATTATTAATCATTATATTTTTTAATCAAAGTTGTGAGGCAAAGAGTTTTTTTAATTATTCTGTAAAACTTTATTCAAAACAATGGGCCTGTTGTTTTGCTCAAAAACTAGAATCTCATATTTATTACAGAGCCGTTATATATAATGCATTAGGTCTTAGTGATGAACAGTCAGAAATATTTATAAATTCAATAAGAGAAAACAGAATTGATTATAAACAAATTTCAGATGAACTGATTGCACAAGCCGTGAAACTGGATACTTTAAAATCAAATAAAGCCCCATTAAGAGAACAGTTAAAGCAAAAGAGAAAAATCAAAAAGATTTTAAAAGAATTAAATAAAAAAATAAAAAAAGAAGATAAATTATTAATGAAAAGTTTAACCCGATCACAAAAAACAAAATATAAACTAATTGTTCATTTAGAAAAGCATGATATTAAACAAGAATGCCGTAAAAAAGACTATTATAAATCAAATCCCCGAATGCAGAGATTCGAGGATTTGGAATAATTTTTATTATAATGTTTAAACGAGTTCTTTTAAATAATTCGGTAATGCAAAACGGGCATTATGGTATTCTTTGTTGTACATTTTGCAAATAGGAATAATTTCGTTTGCACGCTCGTCATTGTAATATTCTAATGGTTTTACATCTTTGGAGCAAAATGCCCATGCCCAGTATCCGCCCGGATATGTAGGCATATTTGATGTGTATGTTGAAACAATTGGGAATACTCTGTGTAATTGCTCATACATCTTTTTAATTTCACTATGGTTCGTTATAGGAGATTCCGATTGTGCAGCCATGATGCCGCCTTTTTTAAGTGAATTTTTAATGTTTGTATAAAATTCGTCTGTAAACAGACCTTCACCCGGACCCATAGGATCTGTTGAATCAATCAAAATAATGTCATATTCATCTTTTTTGTCTTTTATAAATTCAATAGCATCTTCAACTTTAATTTCTACTTTAGGGTTATCTAATTCACAAGCAACAGTCGGGAAGAATTTTTTTGAAGCTTCAATAACCATTCCGTCAATTTCGCATAGAACAACTTTTTCAACGGTTTTGTGTTTAAGAACTTCTCTGACTGTTCCCCCATCCCCGCCGCCAATGACAAGAACTGATTTTGGGCATGGATGTTGCATCATAGGAACATGAGCTATCATTTCGTGATAATGATATTCATCTCCTTCTGTTACCATCATCAAATCATCAAGAGTCAGAACTCTACCTAAAATTGAATCTGATTCAAATACTTCCACTTTTTGAAACGGTGAATTGTCTGAAAATAATATTTGTTTTGCTTTTATGGCAAGCCCAAAACCCTGTGGAGTAATTTCATGATAATATCCGTTTTCTATTCCGTTTTTCATTTTATATTTTTCCTTTCAGTAAAAATAAAAACTGTACAAAATTTTGTACAGTTTCATATTATCATGGAAAAATTATAATTAAAAATCATCTTTATTTGAGCTTTCAACTCTTTCGTATTCTTTTTTTTCTTTCTTTTCGTAAGAATCATCTATTTCTTTATCATCTGAATCATCATCGCCGCCGTCTTCGACGGAATCATTATTATCAGCATCTGTAATTTGTTCTTCCACAATATCCCCTGCAGAATCTTTTGTTTCGGTTGTTATTGTTCCGTCATCATTGTATGTATATGTTGTTGTTTGTTGTGTTATAGGATTATTTGCATTTGTAACTATTTCTGATGGTTTGTTATTTCTATAATCTTCTGCAGATTTAAATTTAATTTCTTTATTTTCTTTTTTGTCAACAACGGTGATGTTTTTTAAGGTTTTATTATCGCCTTCACCGTCAAAGGTTTCAATATATGTTTTTCCCTCTCCTAAGTCTGTATATTCTTTAGTTTCGGGTTTACCGTTTTTTAGTTCGGTAGTAGACAAAAGTCTTCCTGCAGAATCTTTCACAGTTATTTTTCCGTTTGGCAAAGTTTCGGTTGTATGTCCTGTTTTATTATTTGTTTCTGTTCTTGTCCCATCCGGTTTTATTTCTACATTTGTTTTTTCACCTTTTTCATTATAGGTTTTATTATTTTTTATAGTATTTTGTTGTTCGGCAAGTTTAGAGAGCTCTTCATAAGAACCTTTTCCAAGTGCTTTTTCAATTTCACGTTTGGAAATTTTGTTGTTACCTGCTATATCAGACAAGCTTTTTGCCATTGCAGCCATTTCTTCATTATCTATTTTACCGTTATTATTTTTATCATATTTCGCAAACAGGGATTTATTTTTTTCTGTAATCTGTAATCCGTCAAGTTTGGTTAAATCTATTTTCTGCCCGTTTTTGCCTTTGATTTTTAATTGATTATGTGGTAAATTTATTCCGCCCATGTTATCTACCATGTCATATTTCTCCGTACCTGTATATGTTTAATCTATCGTCATTCTGAAAAAAAACTTTAATTTTTATAAAAAAAATTATACATAAACTTTACATATTTTAATTTATTTACATCAAAACATACAGATTGTATTATTATATATAAAGATATAAATGTTATCCCATTTTCGGAGGCTAAATTGGTAGAAAAATTATATATAAAAGGTGGAACACCTTTAAAAGGTGAAGTTTCAATAGGCGGTGCTAAAAATTCGGTATTAAAACTTATAGCAGCGGCACTGTTAGTTAAAGGTGTTACAAAAATATATAATGTTCCGCAATTGACAGATGTAGATATAATGCTTCAGGTAATTGAACAACTGGGAGCAAAAATTGATTATAATAAAGAAGAAAAATCTGTTGTAATAGATGCAACTACCCTGACAAGTGTTACTGCAACTTATGAACTAGTAAGTAAAATGAGAGCGTCATTTGTTGTTTTGGGCGCATTGTTCTCAAGATGTAAAGAGGCAAAAGTTGCAATGCCCGGCGGTTGTGCTATTGGTGAAAGACGTGTAGATTTTCACATAAAAGGACTTGAAGCTTTAGGTGCTAAAATTAAAATTGAAAATGGTTATGTTATTGCAAAAGCTAATAAAATAACCGGAGCAGAGATATATCTGGATATCCCTTCTGTTGGTGCAACAGAAAATATTATGCTTGCTGCTGTGTTGGCAGAAGGCTCTACAAGAATTCAAAATGCAGCTCAGGAACCGGAAATTGTTGATCTTGCAAATTTCTTAAATACAATGGGTGCAGATGTAAATGGGGCAGGTACTTCTGAAATTATAATCAATGGAGTTAAGCAAAATCAACTTCATCCGATAGAATATACGACAATTCCTGATCGTATAGAGGCAGGAACCTATATGACTGCAATTATTGCTACTCGCGGCAAAGGTATAATTAAAAATGTTTATCCTGCTCATTTGACATTCTATACGGATAAATTGTTGAAAATGGGTGCAAATATTAAGTTATTAGATCCGACATCTATTGAAGTAAGTTGTAAAAACAGATTAAATTCAATTAATTTTATTACTCAGCCGTATCCGGGATTTCCGACAGATTTGCAGTCTATGGCTATGGTTCTTTTGACAACATCAAATGGCGTAGGTATTATAACCGAGAGTTTGTACGAAAACAGATTCATGCAGGTACCTGATTTGAACAGAATGGGTGCTGATATTCATCAAGATAGAAACCACGCAATAATTAAAGGTGTTAAAAAACTATCCGGCACAACACTGACAGCAAGTGATTTAAGAGCCGGCGCGGCATTGGTAGTTGCGGCAATGATGGCTGACGGTGATTCTGTTGTTGAAAAAATACATCATATAGATAGAGGATACGAAAATTTTGAAAATAAGCTAAGATTGTTAGGCGGGAAAATAGAAAGAAGAAATGAAGATTCCCAACCAAACCTAACGGAGGGTACACATAATGAGTCCTACTTATAAACGCTGGTATGATCATGACCCGTTATTATTGGAAGTTATTGATCTTTTGAGAAATTATCAAACAGAATTAAGAGCTCAGGCAGAGATTTTTTTACAAAAGATTGAAGAAAGAGTTTCAAAAGAAACTATTGATAAATTTTATGCAATGGCAAAACCTGTTAATGCAAATAACAGATGGTATGATAAAGATCCGGTTATATCAAAAACAGTAGAAATTCTAAGAATTGTACCTCCGGAAGCTCAAAGGATTTGTGCTCAAAATTTCATAAAAACTTTAAAAGAAATGGGTATTGAATATCAAAGTCCAAATGCTTCAAATTAGTTTAATAATGGTAGTTTGACGCAGAATTCGGTTCTTACATTTTCTTCGCTTTCAGCAGTAATTTCCCCTCCGTGCGCTTCTGCTATTTTTTGGGATAAATATAATCCAAGTCCTGTTCCTACTTTTCTCAGTTTTTTCGCTGCAGAATAATATTTATTAAATACCATGTTTATTTCATCCGGAGAAATTCCTTGCCCATAATCTATTACAGATATTGTAACGTATGTTGAGTGATTTTTGATTATAACTTCAATATCTTTTTGTGTATGACTGTGGTCTATCGCATTTGATAAAAGATTCTTAAATATTCTTTGTAACTGGGTTGTATCTCCTGATACAACAGGATTTTCCGGAGATGGAATGAACTGAATATTTATGTTGTTTTCTGCAGCAATTGGTTTCATTTCATCTACTACATCATTGAGATATGGATTTAATGCAATATTTTCTTTGTATAATTCTATACCTTTGTCACTTATTTTATACGTATCTAAAAGTATTTGAACAAGATTTAAAAGTTCTTTATTGGAAGATTTCATATTTTTTAATGCAAATTCTTGTTTATCTGAAATTTCTCCGAATTTTTTATTTAAGAAGAGGTCAATCATATTTGCTGCAGCAACTATAGGAACTTTTAAATCGTGTGTAAGAGTTGCAACAAAATCGGCTTTCAGGGTATCAACTTCTTTATCTTTGGTTATGTCTTTTATAATAAGTACATATCTTTTTTTCTCAATATGTATTAAAGGCTGAGAATTTATAATAAAGCTGCTTGTTGGGGAGTGTTTTATGAAAACTTCCATGTTGTTGAGTTTTTCTGTATTTGCATTATCATCAGCAAGTTGAATAAAATCAAAAACATTTTTTCCAATAATATTTTTACCTTTTTTGATTCCAAACCATTTTAAAATTTTTGGTGTTGCTCTTAATATTTCAAATTTATCATTAATAATGAGTATACCGTCAGATAGCGAATTGATAACTGATTCGAGCAATCTGTTCTGATTCATTAATTCAGCCTGATATTCGGCAATCATTTTTTCTCTGTCATTGAGAGTTTCTACCATTCGGTTAATACTTTCTGTGACGTTTTGATATGTCGGATGATCAATATTATTAAGTTTTGTTGTTAAATCCCCATATCTTACAGAATCTACTGTTGTGGTGACCTTCCCAAGATAGTCGTTAATTTTTGACCAGCGCTTATTTGTTCGTCTTGTAATGAAAAATAAACAGACAAATAAAATTATTACGCATATATTAACAATATAAAAATATGAAAACATCAGCCCTCAGAATTAAGTTTTATGTTATAATTATATCATAAATCGGGTATATTTAAAATGCTTAAGAAATTAAAACAAATATATCAAAATATTCGACATCTGAATTCTTCTGTAGATAATTACAAAGATGAATCAATTATTCAATCTTTGCCTTCTGTTGCTTATGTTAATAAGGCGATCAAACTTATAAAAAATAAGAAATATGATGAAGCACAAGAGATTTTGGAATCTGCGCTGGATATATCTTCGCAGGACAGTTTAGTGTATAAGTATCTTGGAAAGATTGCAGAGTATAAAAAAGATTTTAAAAAAGCAGTTGAAAATTATGAAATTTCTTCAAAATTAAATGATCAGGATAAAGAAATTTGGTTAAGGCTTGGCATGTGTCGTTTGTATTCGAATATGCTTGATGAGGCAATTGAAGCATTTACCAAAGCAGATAAGATTATACCCTTAAATACCGATGTATATACCGGATGGGGTATGGTATTTATGAAACAGAAAAAATATGCTCTTGCCAGAGATAAGTTTAATTATGCGTGCAAGATAAGTAAATATAATTACACTGCAATACTTTTGTCTGCAGTTATGGAAATGAGATTGCAGGATTATAATTCTGCAGAAGAAAAATTAAATTTCCTTGTCAAAGTTGCTCCAAATGAAAGTAGTTTTTATGAATATTCCAGATTAAAACTTATTCAGAATAAATTTGAAGAGGCTGAAAAATATGCACTTAAAGCTATAAATATAAATAAATTATTATTGCCGGCATATTTTATTCTTGGTGAAGTTTATTCTGTTAAAAAAGATATAGTTAAGTTGGAGCAAACATTTAATTCTGCTGTTGAACTGGGTTTGGATTCGGATTTATTATATTTCGAATGGGGCAAAGCTTATATCAGGTTTATTGAATTTGCAAAAGCAAGAGAACAATTTGAAAAATGTTTATCAAAGAACTTTAATAATCAAGATGCCCGTATTGGTTTGGCATTAATAAATGCGTATGAAGGAGATTTTATACTGCTTGATGATATGGCTGAAAAAAATATGCAAAATGTTTATATTCAGGAAGGTCTCGGGGTAAAATATCTTAAAGAAGGTAAATATGATGACGCTGTTGAAATGTTGAAAAAAGCTTTGAAAACGGATAAAAATCAAATTTCCTCATATTATGCTTTAGCTCTTGTTTATATGAAAAAAGATGATAATTATAAAGTAAGAGAATATTTTGATAAACTTTTGGAAAGGTATCCGAATTATTTATCAGGATTAATAGAATATACAAAATGGTTAATAAATGTTTCTGATTTTGAAGAAGCGCAAAGAAAAATTAATCGTGCAGAAAAACTTGACAAAAATAATGTAGAAATATTAAATCTTTTATTTTTGACTCAATATACTCTTGTCAAGAAAAATATTTGCGAATATAATATTAAAGAAGCGATTTCTGTTGCTGATAAAGCCTCAGGCTCAGGCAGATTTGATTATGGACCCCAACGGCAGGAGCTTGAACAAATATTAAAGGATTTGCAGGGAAAAGATTAAATTGAAAGATATAATTGTACAAAAATTTGGCGGAACATCTGTTGCAGATATTGGAAAGATGAAAAATGTTGCAGATGTAATCATAAAAGAGAAAGAAAATGGCAACGATGTTGTGGTTGTTGTTTCCGCTATGGGGCATACTACAGATCATCTTGTAAAACTTGCTCATGAAATTAACCCTAATCCTTCTGAAAGAGAATTGGATATGCTTATGTCTACGGGAGAATGTGTTTCAATGTCTCTTTTGACGATGGCATTACAGGCTAAAGGTTATAAGGCAGTAAGTTATAATGCTGCTCAAATTGGAATTATTACAGAGAATGTCCATACAAAAGCCAGAATTGTAGATATAAAAACAGATAGATTAAGAAAAAGCCTTGAAGAAGGGAAAATTATTGTAATTGCCGGATTTCAGGGTGTGACAACTGACGGAGAAATAACCACCTTAGGCCGTGGAGGGTCAGATACATCTGCTGTTGCTATAGCATCTGCCTTAGGTGCAAAAAGATGTGATATATATACGGATGTTGAAGGTGTTTATACAACAGATCCAAGAGTTGTACCGAATGCATCAAGATTAAATGAAATTTCATATGAAGAAATGTTAGAACTTGCGCATGCCGGTGCAAATGTTTTACATCCGAGAAGTGTTGAAACAGCCAAACAATACAAAATGCCTTTGCGCGTTCGTTCAACATTTAAATATGAAAATAAAGGAACTTTAATATTAGGAGTTGAAGACATGGAAATAAATAAACCTGTTGCAGGCGTTGCTGCTGATTTATCTCAGATAAGAGTTGTTGTATGTGATATTCCGGATACTCCGGGTGAAGCAGCGATATTATTTGGCAGTCTTGCAAAAGAAAATATATCCGTAGATATGATTATTCAGTCTTATGCAAGAAAATCTTCAAATACAAATGACATTGCATTTACAATAAATAAAGAGGATCTTGCCAAGACACAAGAAGTTTTGTTTTCTGTTAAAGATAAGCTTAATGCCGGTGATATAAGTTTTGATGATAATATTGCAAAAGTTTCTATTATTGGTGCAGGTATGATTGACAGACCAGGTATTGCATCTACTATGTTTAAAACTCTTGCGGATAATGGTATAAATATTCGTATGATTTCAACTTCCGAAATTAAAATCAGCTGCTTAATTAATAAAGAAGATGCTCAAAAAGCTGTGAAAGCATTGCATGAAATCTTTAACCTTGGCTGTGATGAGATTGCAGAAGTAAAAGGAACTTTGCCAGACGTTTAATTTGCTCCGGCAGTTTAGATATTTTGTCTAATGAAAAATAATTTTTATAAGTTTAAACTGAGATTGCATTGTGAGGTTTAAATTTATGATAATAGAGTTAAATGAGTCAAATTATTATATTGAAACAGCAAGGGGGTTAAAACTTGTAGAGTTTTATACCACTTGGTGTATGTATTGTAAGAGGCAGCGTTTAGAATTTGAAGATTTGGACGAATCAGATATATGGATTGGAATAGTAGATGCTGACGAAAGTCCTAACCTAGCCAAACAGTTTCGTATAGAAGGTTATCCGACATTTGTATTACTCAAAGACGGTATTCAGGTTGTGAAATTCAGCGGATTTCATACAAAACAGCAATTATTTTCAAAGTTGATGAATTATATGAAATAAATCCATTACTTGAATGACTTAAAAAAGTTTAAACCATAATATAATTTGCATATTATGGATAATCTTTTTTTACTAAAACTAAACAGAGCAGTGTGGATTTCATATTTAGAACAAAAAAAAGTAATGGAAGCTGCAAATTATTTTGAAATATACAGAAATGCCCTGAGTGTATTTAAGGGTTCTGAATCTGAAATAGCAGAAGCGGAGAGAGAAATAGTATATTCTTTGGATGTTTTTTTAGAAAAGGTCGCTCAACTTTCAAAAAAATTTATTGATGAAAAAGATTACCCGCAAGCTTTGATATGCTGTAGTGCGTATTTTAAGCATGACAGAAAAAATACTGAAAATTTAAAATATTATACAGAATGTTTGCGCCAGTTAAAACAATATGATTTGGAAATAGAATTTTTGCATTATATTGAGTCTGTTTCAAAATCAAATAATGAAATCAATAAGTTTATTGCTGAGGCATATCATAATAAAGAGGATTATTATAAAGCTGTTGAATATCTTGATAAATATTTGAATAATAAAAAAAATGTAAGTGCCGAAGAATATAATTTACAGGGTTGTTATTATAATAATTTGTATTCGGATTCATCCAAAGATATTGAAGATGCGAAAAAATCCCTTAAAGCTTTTCAAAAAGCAATAACTATAAAAACCACTAAAACATTCTTAAAAAATATCACTATAATGGCTTCAAAATGTAATGAGTATGAAATCGGTAAAAAAGCTTGGGATGAGATAAAAAAATCTTATACGATGACAAATGATGATAAATATGATTATGCTGCTTTTTGTTTAAAACATGAAAATTTTGAAGAGTGGCATGAATACTTTGAAGCTCGTTTTAATAAGGAGAATAATTCTACTATATTCCCAAAATTGACTAAGCCAAAGTGGAATGGGAAAAAAGATTTATCAAATTCAACTTTGTTGGTATATTATGAACAAGGTTTTGGAGATTCATTTTTGATGTACGGATATCTTCCAAGACTTGTGAAGCTGGCAAAGCATGTAATTTTTGTTGTTCAGGAAAGTATTTATCCTCTATTGAAAGATAATGAATATGGAATAGAAGTTTTACCATCCGGTACTGATATATCAAAAATAAAATATGATTATTATATTCCGTCTATGTCGATTCCTATCGTTTTAAAATATGACAGATCTAATTTATCCGTTGGGGAAGGTTATATAAAAGCAGATAAAAAATTAGTTGCTGATTATAAGTCAAAATATTTTTCAAATGACAAATTAAAAATAGGAATCTCTTTGAGCGGCAGTTCTTCGGGGGATAAAAACCGGGATATTGCTCCGAATAATTTAGTACTGTTAGATAAGCTTGAAAATGTTGAGCTATATTGCATAACAAAAGATATTGAAGATAAAGATTTTGATTGTTTTAAAAATAACAAAGTAATTAATATTGCAAAAACATTTAAAGATTTTTCAGATACAGCTGCAGCCATGGAGAATATGGATGTTATTATTTCAGCCGATAATGTTCTTTTAAATTTGGCCGGTGCTTTAGGAAAGAAAACTTTTGGACTTTTCAATTGGGCTAATCAATTCAGATGGTTTGATTTAACAGGAGAAGACACTGTTTGGTATACATCTGTAAAACCTTTTGTAAATGATAAAATGAATAATTGGGAATATTCCGTATCAAATATTGTAAAAGAATTAAAAAAACTAATTTCAAAGTAGGGTTTATATGAAAATAAATCAAAAAAAATCAGGCGAAGTTTCATTACAGGTGGTAATAGTTATAGTATTTGCAGTAATTGTATTATATTTTGCGCTAAGAAGTGTTATGCCGAAATTTCAGGCACAATTATATGATTTGGGATATAAAAATGAAGTACAAAAAATTTCGAATGCGATTGACGAATTACCATTTACTCAGGGTGTTTCCTCATTTTTTTCTACCTGTATGTATTTAGATTCTGAACCAGACGAGTATGATTCATCTTCCGGAGTATTTTTAAAAAAATATATAGGGGTTGTGAGAGAGTGTAGAGCTGGTAGTTCGAATTGTTTTGCCCAAAAATATAAAACTCTTACAAATGTGGACTTTTTCCCAAAATTTGAGGGATCTTGTGGAGTTTTGAGATCAAGTGCGGTGTTTTGTATAAAACCTCAAATTAGGAACGAAGATATGGTCGGAATAATTGATGTAAATGGTGAATCCGGCCCAAATATACTGGATGTGGATTTGAGAACTTTTAAAATAAAGGCACGACAAAAAACATTTGAAAAATCAAATGAAACATCGGAAGTAGAAACAGTGAAATTCTAATTGTAATAAGTTATTCCGTTTTTTGTGTATGAATGTCTTGGTGTGTTGACTCTGTAGTTTCTGTCAAATCTGGATAATGCCTGTCCATATCCCGGAGGTGGTGGAGGTAATACTCCTGCCTGATTCCTTGTTCGTGGATAGTACCCTGCAATGGAATTTCTTCTTGCAATTTCTCTGTTTATCCTTCTTATTTTTCGTTTAGCGATATTTTGTGGGGAAGCAAGTGCATTTTCACCAAAATGGTAGTAATTTCCAACAGTTGAATATTTTCTCGTTCCCAGTTGCATTGAAAGTGGAACTCCTCCAACTCCATAATTTACAATTGCTGCGGCATTAGAACTTAATGCTGTAAATGTTATTACAAAAATTGTCAGAAATATTTTCTTCATAAGAGTTTCCCCACTTTCTGCCTTACATTTATTATAAATAATTTTTTACTTAATTTTGCTATTTATGTAACAGATTTTTACGATTCTTAATACATTATAAGAGTTTTAAAATAGCGCTATGTCTGAGTGTTGTCCCATTTTCTTTTCTGTAGGAAAAGAATAAATCATTATCACAACATGTACAATACGGGCAAACTTCAACTTTTTCTACCCCTATTTCGGCTAACTGTATTTTATTAATTTCTTTGAGGTCAACATAAAAATTTCTCTCTTCTTGGGGTGATGTGTGAGGTATTGGTGTAGCTATAGTTGCGGATAATTGTTTATAAACATCTTCTCCTACTTCATAGCATTTACCACAAATAGCAGGGCCAATTATTGCGACAATATCTTTAGTATTTGAATTAAATTCTTTCACCATTTTTTTAACTGTTTTTGGTGTAATTTTTTGTGCTGTTCCCCGCCAGCCGGCATGAGATATTGCGCCGATATTTTGTTTTTTATCATATAGAATTATTGGTGTGCAATCTGCAAAATTTAAGAAAATTGCCTGTGATTTATTTGTTAAAATTAACCCATCGGTATCAGGATAGTCAAATTTGTTTTCTATTGCTGTGTCTATGTTTACACTATGTGTTTGTGTTGGGGAGACAAGATTTTTTCCTAAATAATTTTCAATAATTTTTATATTATTTTTTACTTCGGAATTATCATTTTCTCCTTTATCGCAAATACAAATTTCTCTCGTTGTAAAAAATGCATTATCAATAAAATCAGATTTTAAAATTTTCTTTCCGTCAATTTTATCAAAATAAAACATAAAGAAATTATATTCGAATCTTATGAAAATCAACAATTGTAACGATCTATAAATATAAAATTTAAAATACTTTGAATATTTTAATATACAAGGCTTTTGGCGATAGCGCCAAAAGCCTTTAATTATGCAGTATTCAATTTTTATATATGATTGGCCTTAATAGCAAAAGTCAGTAATAATCAAGCTTTTAGGTGATATATTTATCTTTGTAAATTTATGTTACGAAATACGGAAATTTTTCATAAAAAATAACTAGTGTTTTCTTGACTATTAATATTTATGTAATACGATTAGAGAACATGCAAATGTAAAGTAAGGCGAACTATGCCCAAATGTACGAAAGTTTCATTATGACAGAGATACAGCCGCTTTATAAAACCCATGAAATAGCATTATTTATCGAAAAATATTGTAAAATTATATGTCATTCTGAACTTGTTTCAGAATCTAATATCCTAAAAAGGGGATAGACCCTGAAATAAATTCAGGGTGACAAAATAAAAAACAGATTATCGGTAGAGGGTCAACAGCCTTAAGTTAGAAAATTTTTAGTAGTACGTACACCATTTATTTATGAGGTGATTTAATGTCTGAGACAAAATACGAAAAAAGAGTAACGCCGATGGGTATTCCTCATACTCGTTTGGACGATTTACCGGACCTTATTGAAGTGCAAAAAAAATCATTTGAATGGTTCTTAAAAGAAGGTTTAAAGGAAGAATTACTTGCTTTTTCACCTATCAAAGACTATACAGGAAGATTAGAATTGCACTTTTTGCCTAACTATACTTTTGATAATGCAAAGTATACAGTTGAAGAGGCAAGGATTCATGACGCAACATATGCAAAACAATTGCGCGTTATGATCAAGTTAGTAAACCGTGACAGCGGTGAAATTAAAGAACAAGAAGTTTACATCGGAGATATTCCTACAATGACTGACAAAGGTACATTCATTGTAAACGGTGCAGAACGTGTAATTGTATCTCAAATCGTTCGTTCTCCTGGTGTTTATTTTGACAAAACCATTTCTCCAAACGGAAAACGTTTGTATAACGCAACAATGATTCCTAACCGTGGAGCATGGGTTAAATTTGAAACTGATGCTAATGACATCATTCACGTTAAAATAGACAAAAACAGAAAGATTTTGGCTACAACATTGCTTAAAGCAATGGGTATTACTGTTGCTGAGATGGAATCTAAATTCACTCACTTTGATTTCTTAAAGAAAACATTGGAAAAAGATTCTGCTGAAACAACAGATGAAGCTTTAATCGATTTATACAAAAAATTAAGACCTGGCGATCCTGCATCTCCTCAAGGCGGACGTCAAATTTTGGAATCAAGATTCTTTGATGCTAAAAAATACGATATTGGTCGTGTAGGTCGTTATAAATTAAACAGAAAATTAAACTTAAATATTCCGAATAATCAGAGAACTTTAACAGTTGAAGATATTGTTTCAACTATTGAATATTTGATTAATTTAACATATGACGAAGGAACATTGGATGATATCGACCACTTGGGTAACAGAAGAATTCGTTCAGT
>CACXDL010000070.1 GCA_902766395.1 uncultured bacterium | reverse complement strand
GACAGAGGTTTTGCTCTTTCTTCATCTTGGATTATTGAATCTGCAAAGAAAAGAAGTGGTAAAACATTTGTAGATAAATTATCTAATGAGATTATTGATGCTTCAAACGGTCAAGGTGCTGCATGTAAAAAACGTGAAGACACCCACAAGATGGCTGAAGCTAACAAGGCATTTGCTCATTACAGATACTAATAAAATTTTTAGTATAAAAGCGTTCTCATTCGAGAGCGCTTTTTTTATGTCTAATTTCATATAAATCAGAAATTGCATCAGTTGTTAAATGAATATCATATTCTTTTAAAAAGGCTGAAAAAACATTAGGTTTAAATATATTCGGGCTGCAAGATGCCATATAAACATTCTTGGCTCCAAGCTCTTTCAGCCACAAAATCTCAGAGATATTATATACATCACAAGTCGTAAACATAAAAACTATTCTGCAATCTTTAATATTAACCATATTAAATAATTTAGTTAATATCTCTGTTGCCAAAACATAATAGTTTCCGATATTAATTGTGTAAACATTTTTCTTTTGCGATTCATAAGAAAAACTTATAACATATTCATTTGATTTTATATTTTTAAAGAACTCTTTATAGTATTCTTTTTGGATTTCGGAATAAGGATTTAGTCCAACGATGTATAGTCTTTTAATTTCATTATTATTCAATTTTTTATATATTAATAAAAAGAATTTTTCTATTTCATCCGCATCATACCCAACAGAAAGATAGCCATATTCTTTATTTTTTTTGAACCCTTTTCCCTCTAAAGCGGCATTTACTAATGCTCTATAGTTCCCTCTGTCAATTTGTTTTATTCCTTTGTGTGCAATAAAATCATCTGAATATATTTTCCCTCTGTATAAAAACTCAGACGTATTTTTTGAGCTTCGGGTAAGCAATATAACTCCAGGAAAAGTTGCAAAATCTAGAATTGCAGAATGCATACCTTCTCCATAATGACCTGCTAAATGATTATATTTTTTAAACTCACTGAAAGCATGAGATATTACAAGATTTGAATGAGTGTATACATTAATACCTTTATCTCTTGTAACTTCCAGAATTTTTTTCAGTGTTGTAAGATTATTTCCTGAAACTAATATTGATTTGCCGGTAAAAGCAGACCTTAAAACTTTTGTTTTTGAAATATCACCATATTTTTCTGTTAATAAAGAACATAATTTATTACGAACTCTTACATCGATTTTTACAAGCTGATGAAGCATATTTTTTATAATTTCATCCGGCATTTTAGGGGTATTTAAGCATTCAAGAGCTTTAATTACAACAATATATGAACCATTATCCAGTTCAGTATAATCCCCCAGCATAGACAAATTTGTACATACACTTTTTATTACTGTAAACATTATTTCATATAATTTTTTTTTATATGACTGAATAGATTTTAAACCTTTGTTTATAAGTTTTTCACCAATCGAAATAGCAGCATTAACACCAATATTTTCACTAAAATCAGAAGTCAATGGCTCTTCTGACCAACAATCATTCGCCGTTTCAGATTTATTTTGACAAATATTTTTTACATTCTTAAATAAATAATAATTTCTTAACACAATATCAAAAAGTTGAGCTTCACTCAATTCATTAATAAACGCAAGAGACGCAACATCTTCAATAATATTATGTCGAACCTGATTATTCACACCGCCCATTTTATTTAACAAAATTACATAATGTGAAATTTGTTTTAAAAACAACAAAAGTAATTCCTGCAATGCCGCAAGGCTTGGAGTAACCGAACATACCCCTCTTGAGGTACATTCATTAACATCTTTGCGGTTAAATTCATTATTTAACATTATATTTTTTCCTTCAAATTTCTCAAATAATCAATTATTAAATCTGACTCATACATTCTTTTTTTATTATCGTGATCAACAATAAACGGAACCTGTTCCTTACCTCCAAGAGTCAATAATTTTAAATAATTATCAGGATTTGAGATGTCGGATTTTATATATTCAAAATTATTTTCATCCATAAAGTTCATCACTTTCTTACAATACGGACAAGTACTCATAACAAAAAGTTCTAACATATATCCCTCCTATTACATCAAGGTATTATATTAACAAAAACTAAAAACAATAACCACTTATTAGCATAAACAATCTTCTTATATTTTTGTTTGCAAAAATGTAATCTTCATAATAATATGTTCATATGAACACGAAGAATATATTATTTGTATTTGGAACAAGACCGGAAGTAATAAAACTTGCACCAATTATTATAGAATTAAAAAAACACAATGAATACAATGTCATCGTATGTAATACAGAACAGCAAAAAGAATTATCTAATCAGACCCTTAGTTATTTTGGACTGAAAGCAGATATAAACCTTGATTGTATGAGAGATAATCAGCAACTTGCTGACATTCAATCAAGAATACTTACATCCCTTGAGCATGAGGTATTTGCAAAGCATAAAATTGACGCAACTATTGTTCAGGGTGATACAATGACTGTTTTATGCGGAGCATTAACAAGTTTTTACCGAAGAATTCCAGTTTTTCATGTTGAAGCCGGTTTGCGTTCATATGATATATTTGAACCTTTTCCTGAAGAAGTTATGCGCCAAATGACTTCACGAGTAACAGATTTAAACTTTGCACCGACAGAAAAAAACAAGCAGGCCCTATTAAAAGAGGGAATAAAAGAAAACTCCGTTTTTGTAACCGGAAACACTGTTATAGACGCCCTTTTCTGCCTGAGCGAAAACACAATGGAGAATGCAAAACAATTTTACATTGATAAAAATATAAAAATAGACGACAAATTAGTTTTAATAACTGTTCACAGAAGAGAAAATCATGGCGAACGAATTGACCATATTCTTGATGCGATAGAATATTTAGTAAAAAAATATTCCGACCATACATTTGTTTTGCCTGTACATCCAAATCCAAATGTAAAGGGAAAAGTTTACAATAAATTAGAAAAATACAAAAATGTATCATTATTACCACCTTTGGATTATCCAAATTTGGTCTATTTAATGAAAAATGCCAAATTAATATTAACAGATTCAGGAGGCATACAGGAAGAAGCTCCTAGTTTTGGCTGTCCGACTCTTGTTATGAGATATGAAACAGAAAGACAAGAAGGGATTGACGCCGGTGTTTCAGTGCTTGTGGGTGCGGATTATGATAAAATAATCTCGACAGCCTCTGAGGTTTTGAATAACACTAAGGAAAATTCAAGGCTAAAGGCACAAAACCCATATGGTAAAGGGGATTCTGCAGTAATAATTAAAAACATTATCGATAAATATTTTTCTGCAAAATAAAAAAGCAAGCTGTTAAACTTGCTCGAGATATAAATGTTTTAGGGATATATTTAAGTTTTTGAGGTCGGGTAAATGCACTCTCTCAAACTTATTTTGATAACGACATACTCAGACGTTCATCAATTTTTCTGTCAATTTTTTTAAGCATGTTATTCATTCTCATTTTATTTACAGAATTCATACTTTTATCAACGTCAATAGACCTTCTGTACTTTCTGTACATTTCAACCTCTCGGTCCTTAATATCTCTTTTTATAAGAATACTGCTGTCATATTCGGAATGTTTCGTTGCTCTGCGGAAAATTAATGCAAATAATGCAAGTACTACAAGAGCCCAAACAGCTTTACTTACAGGAAAACTCTCTCCTGCCAAAAGGCCTTCTCCATCTTTGGGTAATACTATTATTGAAGATGAATTAATATTCGGAGCGGATATATATATTTTCATCTTATTTGGTGCAGTATTTTCAATAACCAAATTATCAATATCGTTTGCACCTTTGTACAAAGCGTTTACCGTATCTGAAGAAGTTATGCCTGATAATTCTAAAACAATCTCATTTTGAGATTTAACTTTTCTTGTTACTTTTGCACTTGAATCTGTATCTAATATTACATTATAACCTGTATTATTTTTTTCCAAAGTTATAGTATGCAAATAATTTGTATTAGCATGCACAGCCATCATGGTAAACGCGATTAAGAACATAAATATTAAAAATATTTTTTTCATAACTCGTACCTCCCTAATCTTCACATTCATACTATAACTTTTAAAAATAAAGAACATCAATCCATGGGTTTATTAATTAGGTTGATATTTTTCTGCAAAACAAAACACCGGTTCTTATAAGAACCGGTGTTAAATCTTTTATATTTTCTAAGCTTGACCACCTGCAGCATAGCTTGGTTTGAACATCTCGGCATCTGCTTTTTCCATTTCTTTGCAAGCTTTGTAGTCATCGTATGCCAATTGTTTTTGAGATTCTAAAGAATCTTTTTCTTGCTGTAAGCTATCTTCTTCGTCTTTTGCAGCTTCTAACTGAATATCTCTCATCATTTGGATTTGTTGATCCAATTGTTCCTGAGCCATAGATACCTGCATTTGAACTTTTGCCTGTAATTCTGCCATCATAGATGAATATTGTTGTTGAGCGGTAGCGAAAGCTTGTTTATCTGTATCAGAGAACGAAGCCGCATCTTTACCCTCATACTTAGCTATTGTATCTGCTTTTATAGCAGCCATACCACTCATAAGTAAAGCTTGCTGTTGTATTCTTAAACTGTTATTACCTGATTTTTCTAATCTACTGATTTGTTGTTCCACACGAGAGACCTGACGTGTAGCCTTTTTTAATCTAGACGAAACGTTCATGAGCTTTCGCTGGATTTCCCTGTAGTAGGAACCCTGTTGAAGTTTTCCAAATCCTCCTAATAGTACGCCCATTTTTCTAGTGTCCTCGTGTTAGTGTCCTTGTATTTATATAAAGTATTTCTTTTTCCATGAATTGCGCATGTTTGCGCCTTTTGTTAAGAAATGTTACAAAAGATTATATGAACGGCATTGAATAAAATCCAAAAACCCACGCAGTAACTATGTTTAAAAATTTTAACCATTTTATAATAATTACACAAAATCATGGTAAAATTGCATTATAAGGAAGAAATATGAATCACAAACCAGAAGGAAATTATATATATTTATACAATCGAAAAAATAACAAAGATGCATCTTTTAACATGTGGTTCGTTTTCCCAGGTCCTGAATCATTTGCTCTATCATCCATGGGTTATTTGTGGCTTTATAAAGACATAGATATGATGGAAAATATAAATATTGAATGTGTGTATGCAGATTCCAAAACAACAAAAATTATGAGAGAAAATATTGACCTCATTGCATTTTCTTTTACTTTTGATATGGATTTTGTAGAAATATTCAGATTTTTAGAGAAAAATAATTACAATTTTAAAAGTAAAGACAGAAAAGAATCCGATCCTCTTATATTTGCCGGGGGGCCTGTTATTACCTCTAACCCTGAACCCTATGCTGAAATATTTGATTTTATGATTATTGGTGACGGTGAAGAGATTAATCTCGAAGCTGTTAAAACATGTATTTATAATAAAAATTTGTCTAAAGAAGAAAAATTAAAACACTTGGCAGACATAGAAGGAATATATATTCCCAAATTTTCACCATCTAAAGTCACGAAACAGACAAAAAAACTGACTCAATGTATATACACTCCGATTATCAGTGACAGAGCTTTTTTTAAAAACACATTTATTCTTGAAGTGGAAAGAGGCTGTGCAAATCGTTGTGGTTTTTGCCTTGCATCTTACATGAATTTACCTATAAGGTTTACAGAATACGAAAAAATTATAGAAACAATAGATATAGGACTTAAATATACAAACAAAATCGCACTGCTCGGTGCTCAAATTACAGCTCATCCTGATTTTGTAAAAATTTGCCAATATATTAATAATAAAATAGAAAATGGCGAAGATATAGAGATGAGTGTATCCTCACTAAGGGTTGATTCTTTTATTCCCGAAATCGTAACAACTCTTGTTAAAGCAGGACAAAAAAATCTTACATTAGCAATCGAAGCAGGAAGTGAAAGACTGAGAAGAGTTATAAATAAAAACCTCACGGAAGAGCAGATATTTAAAGCCGTTGAAACAGCCAAAAATTGCGGGCTAAAAGGAATAAAATTCTACGGAATGCTGGGACTTCCGACAGAAACACCGGAAGATATTGAAGAAATTGTAAATTTAACAAAAAGAATTAAAACAAAATTTAAAGGTTTTAATATATCATTTGGATTTTCAACTTTCGTACCAAAAGCAAATACTCCTTTCCAATGGTTTGGTAGAGAAGATGAAAAAACTCTTGATAAAAAGATACAATACCTGAAAAAAGAGATGCATAAGCTTGGTATTCAAATAAATGTTTCCAGTGCAAAATGGGATTATTATCAAGCACTGCTTTCCAGAGGAGACCGAAAATTGACAGACTATTTAATTGAAGTATATAAAAACGGTGCAAAACTCGGAGCATTTAAGCAATGCGCCAAAAAACTGAAAATTAACACAGATCATTATGCGCTCGAAAATTATAAATACGATTCAACACTTCCATGGGATTTTATAGAAATAAAACCGGGGAAAGAATTCTTAATCAATGAAAGTAAAAGACTAATTTCTGAAAATAAGCTATAAAAAAGCCTCCGAATAGCGGAGGCTTTTTCAAATATCCCTTTCGTCCTTTTCCCTGCTGTTTTAACCCAACAAGCTTTCGAGTAAATTTGCATTTTGCATTGCACCAGCGGATTCTTTAACCCTTTGTTTGTAGATGTAAGTTCTCAAAGCTTCTCTGATTAACTCACTTCTTGAACGATTTTCTCCTGTTGCAACCTGATCAATTTTGTTTAAAAACTCTTCAGGCATTGAAATCAAAACTCTTGCCATATATACTCCTTTTTCTTAAATATTAATTACTTGCTATATATTTATAAACAAACGCATGTTTAAAAAAGTGCTAAAATTTATCTACTAAGTATATATAAATTTATAAAAAGCAATAAAATCAATAGTTTTCGGAAAAAGAAAAACTTAACATTCCTTTACATTACATTGAAAATATAATAGCTATAATAACAAAAAGCATGAACCAAGTTGAAATATTTCTTGTATACATAAATCTGAAAAAGAATGCTGCAGAAGGAGTATTAGCTTTTTCATTCCAACCTTCAAGAGGATAATGCCAAAATCTGATTTGAGGAACATTCAACTTGTTTTTATTATATTGAGACAAATACACATATAACTCAATAACCATAGGAAGAGTACAAAAAGTTATCAAATAAAGATAATTATCCATCCTCAATGCAAACAAATAAATAAATATATAGGCAAGGACATAAAATAATACAAGAAGTCTTAAAGCATACTCTTTTGAATTAAACAAAGTGCATAATGTAGTTTTATAGGAACATACATCCTCATCATAATCCATAAGCATATGAACATACAAAATAGTATTTACAAACATCGCGCAAGCAAACGACAAAATCAAAACATTCCATGACATTTGCCCTGTCATAACATAATACACCCCTTCAAACATCAAGGGGCCATATGCTAAAATAACAGCGATATCGCCCAAACCTTTGCGAGACAAAAAAGAATATAATAAAGCAATCGGAAATACAGAAAGCATAAAGCCAAAAACCATGACTCCAGATTTTAAAAACAAATAAAACCCACAAATTGCAGCCACGGAAAACATTATTATTAATACATTGCGAAGTTCTTCAACTGTAGATGTACCATCCTTTAAGTACGAGCATTTTATAGATTTTGTAGCATTTAACTGTTCCTTATTCTTAGATAAATAAAGAAAATCAAAATAATCATCTGATAAATTTGTCGCCAAATGAACCAATGCAATACCAAAATAAGCAATTAATCCATTTGTGAAACTCCCCCCGGACTTTAAAGAATAGACAAATATCACCAGCCAACTAAGGAAAGTAATTGGAATTGAGTACGGACGGGAATTTTTATACCAAAAAACTATTTTATTAATTATCTTACTCATATTAAAATATATTTTTTATCGCTACAACAGACTCATAACTGGCACCGGCTTCAAGAATTTCTTCAGCATTCAACCCAAAAAACGAAATAAAATACTTTGCCTGAGCAATATCATTATTATTCAACGAGACAACAACCTCTTTCAAAGCATCTTCCCTGCTCATCGTAGGAATTTGGTCGTTTATTCCCTTTCTTAAGA
Organism: uncultured bacterium; assembly: GCA_902766395.1. Lineage (GTDB taxonomy): Bacteria > Cyanobacteriota > Vampirovibrionia > Gastranaerophilales > Gastranaerophilaceae > Zag111. The sequence continues at coordinate 4,450 of CACXDL010000070.1, read as the reverse complement.
TTCTTGCCTTTGATTTACCCATTTGCCCCCTCACTATCAAACGCAAGAAGAGCTGCTCCTATCATTCCTGAGTAATTACCGGCACACGCCTTTTTAACCTCCACCGGAGTTGTAACAATTTCCTTATTTACATTATATTCTATTATCTCTGTATTGACAAATTCCGCCATAGAACCGGAAAGAACAACACATTCAGGATCAAAAATATTTGCTAATCCAATAATTCCGCAAGTTATATCAGAAATCCACTGATCATATATTTTCTTCATTAAAGGATCATTTCCCTTAACTCCACCAATTATGTCATATGTCGTAATGTTAGGATTATTTGATATTTCTTCTCCCGTAATTTTTAAACCTTTTCCTGAAGCGTAAATTTCAAAGCAATCCCAAGAGCCGCATGTACATTTACGATGTTTATCCATACGCATTTTAAAATGCATTTCTCCCGCAGCACCATTTTGCCCTTTAAGCAATTTTCCGTTTACTATAATTCCTCCGCCAACACCTGTTCCAAGAGTCAGCATAACAGAATTTAAACAGCCCTTAGACGCTCCTACTTTGTATTCGGCATAAGCGGCACAATTAGCATCATTTTCAACAAACACAGGCTTGCTTGATAAAGACTCAAACGGCATTTTTGGATAATCACTAACTATATTACCTGTTGAGCCCAAGATTGCATCATTTGTATTATTTACGGCACCGCAGGTAGAAAATGCAACAATATCAACCTCTTTTTCATGCCTTTGAATTATTTCCGAAAACAAGCTTTTTATTTCATCATAAGTTACAGGAGTTGAAAACTTTTCGACATCAGAAACAATATTACCATTTGCATCTATAACCGCAGAAAAAATTTTTGTTCCGCCAATATCTATTCCGAGAGCATATCGCATATACATCTTCCTTTTTTAAGTTTATGATTATTACCCAGTGATACAATGTCAGTTTTTACACTACTTGGCGCTTTTGGGGTTTTCTTTATCAAACTATAAATATTTCTAATCTTATCAAAATTTGATAATGGTGTTATGGGGAATATTTTCATTTTATGAATCCTTTCTAAATACAAATCTTTTTGTTATTAATTGTGGTCTTGTAATTGCAGAACCTATAACAACAGCATGAGCTCCAATTTTAAAAGCCTTATTCACTTGTTCCGGTTCCCAAATTCGACCTTCTAAAATGACAGGTATATCTGTTTCATTTACTAAATCTTCGAGCAGTTGGAAATCCGGATCAGAAGAAGGTGAATCAATGGATTCCAATGTATAACCTGCCAATGTTGTCGATAAAATATCAGCTCCTGCATCCTTTGCTTTTAAACCTTCTTCCAAAGTGCTAATATCAGCCATTGCAACGCGCTTATTAATGTGAATAAATTTTATTAAATCTTCTATTTTTTCATTATTTGGGCGTTTTCTTTGAGTTCCATCAAACGCAATAATATCTGCTCCGGCCTTGACTAAATCCAAAACATCTTTAACTGTAGGTGTTATATAAACAATTTCCTTGTAATTTTTAGGAATAACATTTGGTTTTGTTATACCTATTACAGGCAAATTAAAGTTTTTTTTTGCATTTACAACATCTCTTATGCCTGCAACTCGCAAAGCTCCAGCACCGCCATTTACAACAGATTTCATCATGGCGAGCATTGCACCTTCAGCATATAGCGGTTCAGATGGCATAGCCTGAACAGAAACAATGACAGTTCCCTTAATTTTGTCAATAATATTTTTCATAGCAAAATTATATATCAAAAATAATCTTATACATAATATTTGTTATATATATCTATCAGCGATATATATAAATCGGGGACTGGTACCGTCCCCGTATCCCCTGTAGACTATTCTCTTGTTCCGACAAGGAAATAGACGAAAAGAAACTCCTGCCCATCGCTCCGTTTTCTAATAAATACAATGTGCTCAACCCAAAGCGAGTAAACTCTCTACGTTCAAACAATACTCGCTTTTGTTGTTGTTTTGCATAGTATTTATTGAAAACTCCGCGGAGGGCGATAAATTTATTTATTGAAATTACGTAAACTATTTCCGAGTGCGCGGCGTTGTTATTAGCCGCGCTAAATTTTCTTTTTTCGTCGATATAAAAAAGAAAAGTGAACAAAGAAAAATAATATCTTTCAACTTTATTCCTATAATAAATATTATGTATTGGTATGTTTGTATTATAATATACTTAAGAGGTGAAAAATGTTATTAGAATTTTTATATTCAAAAATACATAGAGCTACGGTTACAGATGCTAATCTGAACTATGTTGGCTCTATAACAATTGATGAAACACTACTTAAGGCCGCTAATATTAAAGAATGGCAAAAGGTTGAAATTCTTGATGTGAATAATGGAGAAAGATTTCAAACCTATGTTATAAAGGGTAAAGCAGGCTCCGGAGAAATATGTCTAAATGGTGCCGCGGCAAGAAAAGTCCAAAAAGGCGACAAGGTGATTATCGTTACATACGGACAGTTTACAGAATCTGAAATTAAAGATTTCAAACCAACGATTATTATTGTTGATGATAATAACAAAATTATACAAAAATAACCCCTTTATATAATCTTTACTTGACCTTTTTAGAAAAACTTTTTATTCTAAAGAGATAATATGTTGGTAAATTATGAGAAAGAGGCTTAGCATGAAGGAATTTACACACGTCAGAGGAGACGGTAAAACATTTACAAAAGAAGATATAAAAAGATTAATTAAAGAATACAACATAAAATTTATTAAGTTACAGTTTGTTGATATTAATGGTCAGGTAAAAAACTTAGCAATTCCTTCGGAACAAATCGATAAAATTCTGAATAATGAAATAATGCTTGATGGCTCATCAATTAAAGGATTCCGCAGCATTGAAACTTCTGACATGTTTTTCCACCCCGATATAAACAGTTTTCAAATTTTACCTTGGAGAGAAAGAGGAGAAGCAAATTCTGCACGTCTAATATGCGACATATACAACATAGACGGAACACCTTTTGAAGGCTGTCCAAGATGTAACTTAAAAAGAGTCATGGCAGCAGCCGAAAAAATGGGGTATTCTATGAATATAGGTCCTGAAGCAGAATTCTTTTTATTCGCCAAAAACGACAAAGGTGATATTACAACAACAACCCAAGATCATGCAGGATATTATGATGTCGGACCTGAAGATTTAGGAGAAGATGTAAGATCAGATATTGTACTAACTCTTCAGGAAATGGGTTTTGATATCGAAGCATCACACCACGAAGTTGCGGATGGTCAACACGAGATAGATTTTAAATATTCAGATATTCTTACTGCGGCTGATAATGTATCTACTTTTAGAGTCGCCGTCAGAGCAATTGCTGCAAAGCATAACTTGCACGCAACATTTATGCCAAAGCCTATTTACGGTATAAACGGTTCCGGCATGCACTGCAATATTTCGTTATTCAAAAAGGGAAAGAACGCTTTTTATGATGAAAAAGCAGAGTACCAATTATCTGATATCGCCAAATACTCTGTCGGAGGAATACTCAAACATGTAAAAAGCTTTACTGCTATTACAAACCCTCTTGTAAACAGCTATAAAAGACTTGTCCCGGGATATGAAGCACCTGTATATTTAGCATGGTCACTTGCAAACAGAAGTGCATTGCTTAGGGTTCCGGCTAAACGAGGTATTTCAACAAGAGTAGAATTAAGATCTCCTGATCCTGCCTGCAACCCTTATTTAGCATTTGCCGCTATTCTTGAAGCTTGCTTAGACGGTATCAGAAATAAAATTGATCCTCCTGCACCTGTTGAAAGCAATATATACAAATTGACTGCAAAAGAGCGTAAAAAACAAAGAATTGATTCTTTACCGGGAAGCTTATCTGAAGCTCTTGAAAATATGGATAAATCACTTGTAACAAGAGCAGCATTAGGAGAACACATATTTTCTGAATTTATGACATCAAAGAAAAAAGAATGGGATTCTTTTAGAACATATGTATCCCAATGGGAAATAGATAAATATTTAACAAGATATTAAACTAAAGGGCTCATAATAGAGCCCTTTAATCTGATCCATAACAATTGACAGTCAAGATGTATATGGTATGATTATTATACGAAGAAATGGACTTGTAGCTCAGTTGGTAGAGCAGTTGACTCTTAATCAATTGGTCGTGGGTTCGAGTCCCACCGGGTCCATTTTTAATGCGGAAGCCGATGTGAAGTGCCGGAGCGGCTTGCGGGAGCAAGACGGCAGGGCACGAAACATAATACCACCGCCGTTACGAATGCAGCGAAAGCGAAATGAGTGAACAAATCTTTGATTTGACAGGCGGAAATGCGGAAGTCGATGTGAAGTGTCTGAGCGGCTTGCGGGAGCATGACGGCAGGGCACGAAACATAATACCACCGCCGTTACGAATGCAGCGAAAGCGAAATGAGTGAACAAATCTTTGATT
>CACXDL010000069.1 GCA_902766395.1 uncultured bacterium | reverse complement strand
TTTAAAAAACCCCCGAGAACGCCTCCGCCAAAAGCAGCAAAAAGATTACTTGGACCATTATTTATGGTCATATTTTGAGCCATTACTGCTGGCATTACAGGAGGAGTTAATGTCGGCATCGGAAAAATCGTTTGCTGTTGTTTTACGACAACAACATCTGGTGCAGGCATATACCTCTTTGCAGGTAATGAAGCTTCTCTTGCTTGGCATCTCAAATTGAAGACCGCGCCTTGACCGTATAGACCCATATACTCATCCTCATAATTTGTACTTTAAATATATAAAGTATATACTTTGTATATAATTGCCTACATGTAATTTTATCTTTACAAATGTTTACAAATAAAAAAGGGTGGAAATTTACACCTCCACCCCTGAGCGTTTACATAAGCATCATAGCCATCTTTGCTGTTGCCAACATTGAATCTGTGTTTAGCATATTACTTGCCATTTTACTAAAAGGATTTAAGCTTGAGGAAGACATTGAAGCATTGTATGCAGAATTATTATAAGAATTTCCTGCATTAGAATTTGCCGCAGCAGCATTTGTGTAGTTTAAGATATTAGCATTCAACGCAGAATTTAAATTATTCAGAAATGATATAGTGTTCATCCTGTTATTCAACTCATTTGTATATAAATCATTTTGAGTTAATGCAAGATTATTACTCAAATTTGCAATAGCTGCAGCCTTTTTGTTCGTAATATTATTTAATTTGTCCATAAAAACAGAATTGTCTAAATTCCCGAATCGAGATGCTATATCATTTTTTAAATTAGTTTCCATTGGAGAATAAATACTCTCAATATTAGATATTCCCTGATTTTTTAGAGCATCCAATTGTTGATTCCATGCCTGACGCTGAGGATCTGTTATTTCAAATAAATTAGACACCGAATCTGACATTCCCTTTTCAAGGGCATTAAACATATTTTTTTCATAATCAGACATATTGTAATTTGTGTTTACACTATTACCATCTCTTGAAGATGTTGCGACAGTTCTGCCGTTTACAGAAACAGTTCCTCCTGAATAATCAGGATATTTTTTTGAAGATTTTCCCATTTTAAAATGTCCTTTCTTTTTTTAAAGGACAGTCTGCAAGCATATGTATTGGTAAAAGCAAGGTAATTATATCATTTTTTTGTAAAAATGTAAAGTTAAAATGAGTATTATTTGAAAATCTTATATTATCGTATGATAATACTGTTATGGCTGACAAAATTAAAATATCAAGAGCAAAAGAACATAATCTTAAAAACGTATCATTAGAAATACCAAAAAATGAACTTGTGGTATTCACCGGTGTTTCAGGGTCCGGAAAGAGCTCTTTGGCTTTTGACACGATATTTGCAGAAGGACAAAGGAGATATGTCGAGAGTTTATCAACATATGCAAGGCAATTTCTTGGGCAATTAGACAAGCCGGATGTTGAATATATTGACGGATTATCTCCTGCGATATCAATTGACCAAAAATCAACAAGTAACAATCCTCGTTCAACAGTTGGAACAATTACAGAAATTTATGATTACTTAAGACTATTATATGCCAGAGTAGGGACTCCTTATTGTCCTAAATGCGGAAAAAAAATAAAGCCTCAGACCATTGATGAAATTGTAAATAAAATAATGCAACTTGGAGAAGGAACAAAAATTCAAATTTTAGCACCTATAGTCAGAGGTAAAAAAGGAGAATATTCTTCCACTTTTAAAGAACTTTCTAATGAAGGTTTTGTCAGAGTTAAAGTTGACGGAGAAGTATACAGCCTTGATGAAGATGAAATTACATTAGAAAAGACTAAAAAACATGATATTAGTATAATAGTTGACCGTATAGTCGTAAAAGAAAGTGCTATATCAAGAATTGCAGATAGCATACAGACAGCACTAAAAAGAGCAGATGGAATAGTAAATATTGATGTTGTTGGAGACAAAGAAATTATTTTCAGTGAGAAACTCGCCTGTCCTGATTGTAATTTAAGCTTTGAAGAACTTACTCCAAGAATCTTTTCTTTCAATGCCCCTTATGGAGCCTGTGAAAGATGCGGAGGCTTGGGAGCAGATTTTGTTGTAGACCCGGATTTAGTTGTTCCGGACAAAACAAAATCGATTAATGACAACGCAATTTATGCTTGGGACAGACCTGCTACAACATACTATAAAGATATGCTGAACTCTGTATGCGCCGCATACAATATAGATATGGATAAACCTTTTGAAAAACTATCTAAAGATGAACAAGATATTATTTTATACGGCTCTAAAGAAGCAATAAAAATGCATATCAAAGATTTTGGTTCAAGCAGATATCAAACAAGAATTATGCCTTTTGTTGGGGTTATACCATTTCTGGAAAAAAGATACAACGATACAAACGGAGACTACTGGAGAGAAGAAATAGAACCATTTATGGTTGCAAAGCCGTGTCCGGTTTGCCAGGGTGCAAGATTAAAAGAGTTTCCGCTTGCAGTTAAAATTAGAGACAAAAATATATACGAATTTACTTTGATGTCTATAGACGATGAATTTAAATTTATCACTGATTTATATTTGGATTTAGATGAATTTCAGTTGAAAATAGCTAAACAAATTTTGGATGAAATCAGAGCAAGGTTAAAATTCTTAATTGACGTTGGGTTACATTACCTGAATCTCGCCAGGATGGCCGGAACTCTATCGGGAGGAGAAGCTCAGAGAATCAGACTTGCATCTCAAATCGGAAGTGGGTTAAGTGGCGTTTTATATGTCTTGGATGAACCTTCTATTGGGCTTCACCAAAGAGATAATGATATGCTTATTAAGACATTATTTAAACTCAGAAATCTTGGCAACACCCTCATTGTAGTTGAGCATGACGAGGATACAATTCGGAATGCAGATTATATCGTTGATATAGGGCCAAAAGCCGGAGAAGCAGGCGGTAAAATAATTGCTCAGGGCTCTGTTGAAGATATAATTGCGGCTAAAAATTCAATTACCGGCAAATACCTAAGTGGCGAAAAAGAAATTCCAATCCCTAAAAAACTAAGAGAAGGGAATGGAAGTTTCTTGCAAATAAAAAACGCACACTTAAATAATCTTAAAAACATAGATGTTGATATACCTCTTGGTAAAATTGTCGTTTTAACCGGGGTATCAGGCAGCGGAAAGTCCTCTTTAATGCAGGATTTATTATATCAATTCGCTATACACAAGCTCAGAAAAAATAAACCAAAACCTCAAGGAGTAGATGATATTCTCGGCTTCGAAAATATTGATAAGGTTATTAATATTGACCAATCACCTATAGGAAAAACCCCAAGATCAAATCCTGCAACATACACAGATGTATTTTCACTAATAAGAGATGTATATGCCAAAACAACAGAAGCAAAAGTTCGTGGATACAAACCCGGAAGATTCAGCTTTAACGTAAAAGGCGGAAGATGCGAAGCCTGCAAGGGAGACGGGCTTGTTAAAATAGAAATGAACTTCTTGTCAGATGTATATGTAAAATGTGATGTTTGTAAAGGCAAAAGATACAACAGAGAGACTCTTGAAGTTAAATACAAGGGCAAAACTATCTCTGAAGTCCTTGATATGAGTATTAAAGAAGCCTTAGAATTTTTTGAAAATATCCCGGCAATAAAAAGAAAATTACAAACCCTAAATGACGTAGGACTTGACTATATGAAACTTGGTCAAAGCTCAACAACATTGTCAGGCGGAGAAGCTCAGAGAATAAAATTGGCATCAGAATTGAATAAACGTTCAACCGGCAAGACTCTTTATTTGCTCGATGAACCTTCAGTAGGTTTGCACTGGGCAGATCTTGATAAACTGGCTAAAATTATTCACGCACTTGCAGATCAGGGGAACACTATTCTTATGATCGAACACAACCTTGATTTGATTAAGATTGCAGATCACATAATTGATTTGGGGCCTGAAGGTGGCGTTGAAGGTGGACAAATCGTATGTGAAGGAACTCCTGAACAAATAATGAAATGCAAAAATTCTTATACAGGAAAATATTTAGCAAAATATCTAAAAAAATAAAAATATATTGATATTTTCAAAAAAATTTGGTAGTATTCAATTATGGATATAACAATTAGAAATATGAAGCAAAAATTATTATTTTTGGGTTTAATAGCATATATGTGTCTTGGCTCACAAGCTTTTGCACAAACAGTAGAGGTTAAATCATTGAGTGAATTCTCAACAGAAACACCTCCGGCAACAATTACAATCGAATTATTGGAACCTCTGAAGGTTGATGATAATTTGGAATTTCTGGCTGGAACGAACTTATCCGGAGATTTGGTAGATGTTGTCAGCCCCAAAAGGCTAAAAAGAAATGCAACATTTGCATTTGAACTAAAAACATACAGTGATAGCACCGGCAATCATAGCATTATTGACAAAAAAATTAAAGCAAAATATACCGTTCCCGTTAACAAGAAAAAGCTCGCAAAAAGTGCTGTTGTAGGCGTAGGCGGAATGTTTGTTAAAGGACTGGGAATGGGTGTTGCAGCTGTAGAAGGCGCGGTACACAACGAAGAAGGAAATATTATAAAATCTTCTGCAGTATCAGTTTACAAAGCTTCACCTGTTTCTTATGCAGGAAAGGGTTCAGATATAGTAATCAAAAAAAATGATTCTTTTTATCTTGATTTCCCTGATATGAAAACTAAAGACAAAAATGGCGGAAAAAACTATACATATAAAATTGAAAAGGAGTAATATAAAATGAAAAAGTTATTTAATGTTATCACAGCATTAATTTTGACCTTAAGTATCGGTCAAATGGCAAATGCTAAAACTATTCAGGTTTCAGCATTAGAAGATTTCTCTACAGCAAATCCTCCTCAGGTTTTGCATGTTCAAATGAATGCGAATACTCGTTTAGACTATGACTTGATGCTATTCCAAGGCTATCAGGTAACAGGTAAAATTGTTCCTCAAAATGGGGGATTTGCTTTTGTACCTGTTAGTTATGTAAACTTTCAGGAAGAACAACTTCCTATAAACAAAGAATATAGCGCATTTTATAAAGGCGGACAAGGAATTATCAGACAAAACCAACCATTCTTATTGGTATTTCCTGAAAACGGACCTGATACATTCCAATATTATGTTCCTAGCCAAAGTGACTTAAACTAATAAGTTTCCTTATTATATAAAAAAAGATAAAAGATTTATATCTTTTATCTTTTTTTTGTAATATACTTAAGAGAGGCTTACAGAGAGTATAAATATGATAAAGTATTTTATAGATTCAATAATTTTAACTATTGCAGGTGTTTTAACAGCTTACTTTTGGGGTGAACACATATCCCCAGGAAAAGGATTATTAGCAGTTTTTATAACAATAATTCTTGCAGTTTTAGAAACAAGTTTATCATTTGATAATGCAGTAGTTAATGCTATGAAACTTGAAAAGATGTCAAAAGTCTGGCAACACAGATTTTTAACCTGGGGTATCGCAATTGCAGTTTTTGGTATGAGATTTTTATTCCCGATACTTGTTGTTGCACTCTTTGCCAAGCTTGATATGCTGACAGTCACTAAAATCGCAATCTCTGATTCAGAAAAATATGCTCACTACTTACAACTTGCTCACGCACCTATTGTAACCTTTGGCGGTTTATTTTTAATTATGCTTTTTCTTAACTACTTTTTCAACCACGAAAAAGAAACTCACTGGATAAAATTTATTGAAAAACCTGCATCACACCTTGATCATATTAAAGGAATTGAAATCATAATATCTCTTTGTGCATTAATCTTTTTACAAGGTTTTATTCCAAATGGAGAAAAAATAAGTGTAATTATCGCAGGGATTTTGGGTATAATAACCTTCTTGGCAATTGATGGTATCTCAAACTTTCTTGAAATTCATGAACAAAAAAGAGCGGCACAATGTCTTACAGATACAGTAAAATGCGGAGGATTAATAAGCTTTTTATACTTGGAATTAATTGATGCATCTTTCTCTTTAGATGGAGTCTTAGGCGCTTTCGCTTTAAGTGATGATGTAATCATTATTGCAATAGGCTTAGGAATAGGTGCAATGTTTGTAAGATCATTAACACTCTTAATAGTAGAAACAAAAACACTTGCAAAATTTATATATCTTGAACACGGAGCACACTGGGCTATTGGAGCATTGGCAGTTATAATGCTTGTAACAACAGTAAAAAGCGTACCGGAAGTCGTTACGGGACTGATAGGATTAGTATTTATAGTTGCAGCATTGATATCATCAATTATCCACAATAAAAAAATGCAACATAAATAAAATTATTGCATATATGCTTCACCAATGGTATCAATTGCTTCAACTTTAATATCCGTTATTAATTCAGAATAAGAAATAACAACTATTGTTGGAATATGTCTTTCAAGTAATTGATATAACGGGAGTCTAATTCTTGGGGAACATAAAACAACCGGTTGTCTGCCACAAGTTTTGTGAGCACGCATCAGTGTAGTTGCGGTTGTTTCAATAAGTTCCTGTACCTGAACAGGATTAAGCAAAAACATTGTACCTAATTCTGTTCTTTGACAACTGTCATCAAGAATTTTTTCCCATTCAGGAGATAATGTTAAAGCATACAAAACTTTATCTTCCTGAACATTAGAAAGACAGATCTGACGGCCTAGAGCAGCACGCAGACGTTCGGACAGGATATCCGGTTCTTTTGAAAATCTTGCATAATCACAAAGCCTTTCAAATACGAATATAATATCCTTAATTGAAACTTTCTCTCTTATTAAATTAACAAAAATCTTTCTCAAATCACTTGTTGAAATGATAGTTGGAACAAGGTCATTAACAAGAGTCGGATCCTGAGAACGAACAAGTTCCATAAGTTTAAGAACGTCTGTTTTTGTCATTACCTCATCTACATGTTTTCTCACACACTCCTGTAAATGTGTGACAATAACATCTGTCGCATCAACAGCAGTTACAAGCCTTGCAGAGCGCGCATCATCTTGATTGATCCAATAAGCCTGAGTTTGATATGTAGGGTCAATACCAATAATAGCATCTTCCGGGACTTCTTTTTTCATAGAATCCCATTGATCGGCAATTACCATATATTTCCCGGGATAAACATAACCTGTTGCAACAGTATTTCCACGTATTAAAATCATGTATTCATTAGCATCAAGTGCTGATGAGTCCATAATACGAATATTTGGAAGAATATAGCCTAATTCATCAGTTACTCTTTGACGAAGAGCTGCAATTTTTGCCAATAATTGCCCTTCCTGATCAGGATCTGCGATAACAAGAAGATTAGAACCAACCTGTAAACTTAATATATCAACACCTAAACGTTCATACATTCTGTTAGGGTTTACCAAATCCTGCATATTTTGTTTAACATTTTCCAATTGTCCCAATTGCGATTGAACATCAGCATTGATAAGAACCTGAAAACCTGCAAAAAATAAAGCAATTGCAAAAATAAAAAATGGCAGCGGAGGTAAACCTGTACCCTGCCAGAATGGAGTATGACCTGTAAATCCGAGTAAAACCAAAAATGCTGCAGCATAAAACAGTGCAAAAGGTTTACTTGTAATTTGAGTGGTTACATCTGCCCCCAATGAAGCACTTTTAGCAGATGCACGTGTCATAAATACGCCGGCTGCAATTGACATTAATAATGACGGAACCTGTGAAGCCAAACCGTCACCTATTGTTAAAACGGTATATTTACTAACGGCATCTCCTAATTGCATTTGGTTCATTAAACAACCAATAGCCAAACCTCCGATAATATTTATTAACACGATAATAATACCTGCAATGGTATCCCCTTTTACGAACTTCATCGCACCATCCATAGAACCCATCAAAGAAGATTCTCTTGACAAATCATCTCGGCGTTTTGTCGCCTCTTCAGGAGAAATCAGACCTGCATTAAAATCGGCATCTATTGTCATTTGTTTCCCGGGCATAGCATCCAAAGCAAAACGTGCAGAAACTTCAGCAATACGCTCTGCACCTTTGGTAATAACCATAAACTGTACAATTGTTATAATAAGGAAAATTACTCCCCCAACAATCATATTACCACCGGTTACGAAAGTCCCGAATGCATGGACAACTTCCCCCGCTTCACCTTTTGCTAATATTAAACGTGTTGATGCAATAGATAAACATAATCGGAACATTGTACCGACAAGAATAATTGAAGGGAATGAGGATAATTCTAATGTCTTTTGAACATAAAGTGCAAACATTAAAAGAACAATTCCCAGGGTAATATTCATACATATACAAACATTAATTACCCAATTTGGTAATTCAACCAAAAGTATAACAATGAGGAACAGTACGAATACTGCCATCAAGACTTCACTTATTGGATTTCCTTGTTCTTCAGGTGCCGCCATTAAATTACCTTCAACGCCTCACTAATTATACCTATTTGTGTTTCAATTGTCGCATCTATAACACCATTTGTTGTAGTGACCAAACATCCACCTTCCATAATATTTTCATCAGGTATGACGATTATTTTTGCTTCTAAACCCGCCAACTTTATCAGAGGTGGAACTTTCTCTTCAACTAACGCAGCTTGAGCAGGATTAACTTTAAGCATTATTTTTGATTCTTCCTTTGATAATCCTTTTAAAATTTCTTTAATATTAGACAGAATTATTTCAGGATTTTCAGATGCTTCTTTTTTAATGATTTTTTTTGCGATATCAAGACTTATTTCCATAATATCAGGAGCTATCTCATCAAATACATCTTGTTTTGCACTGTAAAATACAGCTATAGCCTGGGCAAGCTGACCGATGTCATCTTTTGATTTTTCTAATCCTTCTTGATATCCCTCTTTTGAGGCCGCTTCTCTAATTGAATCTGCTTCCTCTCTTGCCCTTGAGATTAAATTTCTGTCGTCTATACGACGAAATCCGCGGCGTCTGTCACCTTTTCGTCTTTCTTGCCGCTGCTTGAAATCAATATTATCCAAATCAAACAAATTGATTTCTTTTTCTTCCTGATTTTCAGCAACACCAGACTGAATACCATCAGCCTTTAATTGCTCCTCTATCCCTATATTATTGTTTCTTCTTTTTTTAATAATCATGATTCAACAATATTATACACTATTATGCAGATGAGTGGCAACAATACTTGCAACCTTAGGAGGAATCTTATCATAGAACTTATCTTCTAAAGCACTAAATACAAGCCTTTTAACTCCCATACGCTCTTTTCTTAACATGGTTTCTATGTCGTTTTGTGAACATTTAGAAGCAAAATCTTTTATTGTATTTATAACCTTCACAGGAGTTAAATCTGTATTTTTAGGCAAGTTTAGCTTTATTTCTTGCAAACACCGGAGTGCATTATGGGCTCCAATTCGTTCTTTCAAATCAGGTAATTTCATGTATCTTATTACTGCTACGGCATCTTCTTCACTCAATTGATTAAGAATACTTTGGACTTTATCTTGGTTCATCCTTTTAAACAGCATTGCAACAGTAGCAAGTTTCATAACTTTTGAATCAATTTTGTTTGATTCAGACACTTGAGAATTATTTTGAACCTGCGCAGGTATCGCATTTTGAGGTGGAATCTGATTAGGGTTTTCTTGCTGTAGAGCTTTACCTTCATCCTGAAGCGCCCCTTGGGCAGCTGCTTGGGCGGCCTGTTCCTGCATTTCCTGAGCCATTTTATTCATATTTGACTGAGAAGCCGCAAATTCCATAAGCTCCTCATCAATAATACCTTTATCCTTTAATTCGGTAACTGCATCTACATATGCTTTATTAACATGATGTTCAACAACTTCTATAATCTGATCACTCGGCATTCCCTGAGAAAAGGCCTGTTTTGCAACTTCAAAAATTGTATATGCAATTTTTTGCATAATTGAATCCCAATATTGACGAGGAATACCTGAACGAATCACATCAACAGACTTATGAAAAGACCATTCGGCAATTATTTGAGTAATATAAGTTGATTGTTCAACATCAAAATTTAGATTTGGATCTTCAGCTAAAGCCTTTCCGGCCATCACTGAGAAATTACCTAAAGTATTGATGACATATTGTTTTTGTTCATCACTAAACTCAGCAGGAACTAAACCAACAGCCTGAGCTGCCAAATTTTGAGCAAATTCTTCGTATTTAAAATCTGCCGCTCCCATTTACTATTTCCCTTCTTCAATCCAACTTTTTATATTTTCTGCAGATTCTGAATTCAACTCATTAGACAGGATATCAAGAGAATCAGTTAATAATTTTTCATCAAACGGAGGCATATTTTGAGCCAATTGGCTTTGCTGCTGTTGATTTATTAAATCCTGTGCCAATTCAGATTGACGTTGTGTCAGCTGACTTGCTCTTGAATTTATATCATTTAACTGTTGTTCTTGCTCAAGAGCCTTTTGACGAAGAGCTTCAACTTCAATTTCGTTTTCTGTTTTTATTTGTTTAACTTTATTTGAAATTGCATAGAACACAATAACAATACCCAAAGCAACAATTAAAATAGCAAGCCACCAAGGGTTGCCTGTTTCATCAGGTTTTGGAAGATTTTGTCGTTTATCAGGAGACATATAAGGATCATTAGAATTAGAAAATGCAATTGAAACATTCTCAGCAGAAACCTTTGGACTTGCAGCACGGGCTATAAGAGTCTTTAATTCTTGTAGAGAAGTGTCTGTAGGAATACTGTTTCTATCCAGGGTAACCGCAATAGAAATTTCTTCAACAACACCCGGTTTCATATATTCATTAGTTTGAGTTTTTGTTACACCGTATTGAGTTTCAGTTGCCTGTCTTGAATAATTTCTATTTTGACTGGAATCAGTGCCCCCTACAGGTAAACCATTTGGTAAATATACACTTACAGCATTTATACCTTTTGATTGATCCTGAGTTTTATCTCCCAAACCTTCGCTAAAAGACTGCTCATTTACAGCAGTTTTTCTTGAAGGATCATAATCTATAGTAAATTTTTCAACAGGAGTCTGTCGCAAGAAAGTACTTACTGTTGCAACATAATTCCCTGGACCAACCAAACGATCCAATTGTTTTGAGACTTTTTGCTGCATGTATTTATCATTCTCTTCTAATTTCTGAAGCATTTCATCTTCTGCATCCATCACGCTGTGGTACACATTTCCATTTGTATCGGTTATTGCAATATTTTCAGCCTTTAAGCCTGACACACTGCCAAGTAACAAATTACTTATTGCTTTAACTTTGATTTGATCTAATTTTTCTCCGGTTCCAAGAACAACTTGAACAGTAGCTGTTTGAGGCTTTTGTTCATCAAACATAGAATTGTTTTCCGGAATAGAAATGAATACTGTCGCATTTTGAATAGGAGGAATTTGTTTGATTAAGCGAGCCAATTCACCATTCATTGCTCTTGCCAAACGAATTCTTTTATCTTCTTTGGTAGAAGTGAAGTCTCCCTTGTCAAAAATCTCCAGACCAACATTTTGGTCAACTAAACCACTCTGAACAATAGTTATAATAGCCTTATCTCTGTCATTGATAGTGCATTTTTTGGTTAAGGTAGAGCAATTTGTTTTATTTAAAACAAGTTTTGATTTTGTTCCATCCAGCTGCCTTTCTGCAGTAATCCCCTGTTTTGCCAATAAAGCCTGAATCTCGAGAGCCTTACCAATATTATCAGTAACCAATAACTCGACATTGGTTTTCAAAGGCTCATTTCCCACAACATTTTTCTTTTCTTCTCCTCCACTACCAAAGGATAAGATTATAACTAAAAGTATTATGGCAAAAATAACGCCTGCACCGGCAACTATGCCATAAAACAAAGGTTTATTTTCTGTAATTTTGCTAAAATCCATTTCCGTCCCACTGCCTGTTTTAATATTATTTTAGATTATACGTTTTATACGTTTATACGTTGATTTGCATTATTCTGTCATATGCATTTATAGCCTTGCCAACAACCTGAGTTGCGACACTAACAGTTATTTCTGCTTTTGACATTGCGATCATTACATCATGAATATCTACATTTTTATTGCCTTGCATTACATCTTTTAAAAGATTGTCCGGAGCTG
>CACXDL010000068.1 GCA_902766395.1 uncultured bacterium | reverse complement strand
GGAACAACATCAACAACCGGTGCAACTTCAACTACCGGAACAACATCAACAACCGGTGCAACTTCAACTACCGGAACAACATCAACTACACATGCTGCTGCAATGGGTGCATCAGATGCAAGCTCTTTGAAAGACAAGAGTATTACAGTTCAGGATGAGGGATATTCTAATTCTGATTTTACCGGTAAAGTTTCTGAGCTTGAGTATGATGATGGTGCAGATAAGGCAAAAATTTTTCCTAAAACATTGAATATAAAAACATCCAGCGGTAAAATAATAAAATTTACTTTCAAAGAAATTGATGGTAATGAAGCGGTTTATACTTCAAATAAACAAGAGTACAGACTTGAAAATGGTGCTTCCGGTCCTGTATTAACTCAAAAAGAGGGTGATGAAGGATATGGGGCAGTTAATTACCATAGAAATGAGTTATAAAGTATCTTAAAATAATAAAAATTGTTTTTACATCCTTTAAATGAATATTTTAAAGGATGTAATTTTTTGTCCGATAAAGTTTTTAAAGGGGGTAATAATATGGCTAAAATTATAGAAAGTGAAAGACGCTTGGTTCAGTTATCCGTTGATGATGTATTAAATATTGTTAGGGAATATCAAAAACTGACCAATAAAAGTTGTTGTTATGAGCATACAAGAGAAATTCTTTCAAAAAATATTTTGTATATTCCGGAAGATGTTTAAGAGTTTTATTCTGTGGCTTCAAGTTCTTTTCTCAGGTCTTCAACAGAAACTCTTACAATAGGAGAATTTTCATCTTTTTGCAACACGCAATTTGATATCCCTGATTGAACAATAAATCTTTTACACAGTATACAAATCATATTGTGTCCCCATATGTATATTGTTCCGTCTTTACAACGGTCTTGTCCGGCCTGAATAATAGCGTTTTGTTCTGCATGAATTGAACGGCAGGTTTCATATTGTGTTCCTGAAGGAATATTGTTTTCTATCCTATAGCAGATACCTCTTTCTGCGCAAGATTCTACTTTTGAGGGAGTACCATTATATCCAGTAGCCTTAATTTTTTTGTCAGGCCCTACAATTACAGCTCCAACTTGTGCTCTCAGGCAGTTAGAACGACTGGCGCAAGTTTTTGCCATTGATAAAAAATATTCGTCCCATGGTTTTATGTTTGCCATTTTTATACCTCTGTCTAGTATTTATAATTTCTAATTTTTGTAAAAATTAGCGATACACCGTATTTATCTGCTGTTTTAATAGTGTTTTGAGAATTCTTACTATCGCCGGCTTCAACGATAAGGCCTATACGTCCCTGAATTGCCGCATTTATTATGCCCTGATTTTCTATAGAACTGTCTATAACTAAAACTCCGTCTTTAGAATTTTCACAGGCTGTGTCCATCGCCCTTTCAACGCAATATGATAAGTCCGGCTGACCTTGTATTATTGCTCTTGTACATAAATCTTTTGCTATAATTACAGAATTTGTTTTAAGATGTTTAGATATTTTCCAGGCAAATATTCCGTCTTCTGCCTGTTGTTGGCTTGGTTTAATCTGAGAAACAACCTGAAAAGAGTCTTTTGTCAGCTTATTTCGGTTTTGCTCTTGAACTAAAATGCCAAGAGGAGTTACTTTTATGTCGGTTGTGTAAAATCCCTGAACTTCATGTAAAGGAGTTTTTACGGCAATAAGGTTTATATCCGAATCTAACAATGTAGAAAAGGCTTCTTTTTCAAAGGAAGGAGCAATAATATTTTTTACCTTCATTGATTTAAGGATCTTTGCGGCATCTTTAGTTACTTCTTTTGAGAATCCTATGGTTGATTCTGCGATAGACAAAGGGTCACATTGAGTAAGTTTTTCTAGTGTGTCATAATCTGATGCTCCGAGAGCTACGCTGCAAACTGAATTGTGATTTATTATTGCCGCTGCGTGTACATCAAAGAATTCAGCACATATAATCAAGGCCTTTGAAAAATTTAAATAATCAATATACTTAAGCTCTTTGTTTCTGCTAATTATTTCAAAATCAACACCGTTTTCCAACGCGGCAATACCTGCTTTTTGCGAAGTGTTCTCTCCATAAGGTAAGTCTTTTATGTCCTTTATTTCTATTATATCTTCCATATATTCCTCTCTGTAAAAGAAATGCTAGCACAAATAATATATGCATACAAGTTAAGTAAAGTTAAAAAATATAAATGATGTTGAAAATTTCTCTTTTATTTTATATAATTGCATTATCTATATAGAAGGGGTGGGATATGTCTACTAATAAGATAAATGATAATGTAGGTAAAAAAATTGTTGAGGCCTTAAAAATGCAAAGTGGTGCTGTAGAGCACGAAGACTCTCAGGGTTTTGAAGGACTTTTACCTCAAAGTTCAGAGCATGAAAACAATTTTTTACAGGAAACAGGTATAATAGAGCCAGATGAGACATCTTCTGAAGAGGCTATTATATCAAACTCTGCTCAAAATGGAGCCGCTGGGGCAGATTCATTATCAGAATCAGTAGATATTGAATTTAAAAAAAGTTTAGCGAAAAACCTTGGCTCTGATGATAATTATGATTACCCATCTAATGTTGCGGTTTTGTGCAGTTTAATGACAAAATTGCCGGTTGGGGTTTCAAGACAAACTGCAGCACTTATCATTACTCAGACTATGGAGGCTCTTGGTATACCTATGGCCTCTGTAATACAAGAGGCAAAACAGACTCAAGACGATTTGAGCGCAAGGGTCAGAGAATGCCAAAAAAGTATTATTGAATGTCGAAAACAAATAAGCAACCTTGAAAATCAATCTCAAAGTTATCAAAGACAGGTTATTAAAATAAGTGACATAATTAGTCTGTTCGTTAAATCAAATGCTTAGAGTTTAGCCTCCGGAAGAGACTTTATAAGAAAACATTTCTTGTACAGAGCTCTTTATCATATCGTTTACAGATTGTAGTTCTACATTTATTTCATCTATTCTGGTTTGTATTTCTGCTTTCTGAGCAGCAAGCTTCTCTTCAAGTATTTTTAGTTTATATTGTCTTTCTTG
>CACXDL010000067.1 GCA_902766395.1 uncultured bacterium | reverse complement strand
TGGAGGATAGGGGACTCGAACTCCTGACCCTCTGCGTGCAAAGCAGATGCTCTACCAACTGAGCTAATCCCCCAAGTTATCTTGGGACTTCAGGTTTCTCAACCCTCTGCATTATTCATTCTACATGAAAAATTTTTTTTGTAAAGGGGTAAGTTTAATTATTTTACCCCCTTTCGATATTTTAACTATTTACCTAACACATGTATATGCAGATGGAACACTTCCTGACCGGCTTCTTTACCTGTATTTATCTGTGTTCTGTAGGATTTTAACCCGATTTTTTTTGTCACATCTTTAACTGTCTGCAACAAATCTGACATTAAAGTTTTATCTTCTAATTCATTTAAAGAAGCAACATGCGTCTTCGGACATACCAACAAATGAATTGGAGCCTTTGGATTTATATCCTTAAAAACTACTGTCGTTTCTGTTTCATATACAAATTCTGTGTTAAAATCACCATTTATTATCTTACAAAAAATACAATCTTCACTCATTTTTACCCCCTTAATTTTTTAGCAAACGACAACCCCGCAGGTAATGGCAGAACTACGTTTTCATAATTTGAATTTTTGTCGATATCGTCTAAAAATGTCTGAACTTTTGCTGCGTGGGAAATCACATTGTCACAAGCAATGAAACCGCCTTCTACCAAATGCGGATCTATCAGATGGAAAAAATCTATATATTGCCTTTTATTTGCATCTACAAAAGCAAAGTCACATTTGTAATCTTCCGGCAAATGCTCCAAAATAGTTGCAGCATCTCCTTGTTTTATTTCAATTACATCAGAAACACCACATTTTTCGAAATTATCTTTTGCCAAGACAATTCTCTTATCATAGAACTCTATAGTTATTAATTTCCCACCTGTTTTTTTTAACGCTTTGCCAAGCCAAATACCGGAATAACCGTTTGAAGTGCCAACTTCTATTACACTTTTTATACCTGAATCAACTATAAAATTGTACATAAATTCAGCTGTAACCCTTGAAATATTCCAAAAATCATGCTGTGTCTTTTCCAGCTCCAACAATATTTCTTGTGTCGTATTATCAAATGTTTCAAGTATCATTTTATTGTTTTAACCTTTTGTGTAACAACAATCGAACGGACAGGAACTTCTAAAGGACTTGTTTTTATTATATCTTTTGTCTCCATATCAACTACAGAATACATGCCTGCTCTTGCATTTGTTATCATTATCATTTCAGAGTTTTCAATTGGTGTAATATTTGTTGCAAAAGAATCCGTATCAAGATATAACATATCAGTTATTACATCGTCATCGGTACTCAACACTTCCAATATATTATCTTTTGCTCCAAGAATATATAATTCGTTATTGTGAGCGAACAAGTCTACAGGTTTTTCACAAACTTCCAATTCTTTAACAAGTTCCATTGTTTCATAATCAACAATTGCAAGACGATTCTTGGTTCTGCTGATAATATATATTTTACCGTTTACATAAGCTATTTTTGAAATATTTGGGAATGTTCCGATATTTTTCAATTTATAATTATTATCAAGTTCAATTGTCCAAATGTCATTTTTATTTCTGTCTACATAAAAGATCTTTGTGCCATCTTCACTTAATGTAAGTTTTTCACACATTCCGTTTATTTTAAGTTTTCTTTTTAAAGTCATTGTCTCCAAACTAAAAACATATATGCTTGAATCCTCTTCAGACGAAATATAGGCAAGTTTATTATTTTTATCAATAACTATTTGCTCGGGGATTGTTTCAAAATTGACCTGTTTGATAACTTTTTCATCCATAAGTGAAATTATATTCATATTATGGAAATCAAAGTATGTAACTAAAAGAAATTTTTCGTCATAGCCTTTCATATCGTTTATAATATGACTTTGTTCCAATGCATAAGCCGGAACCTTTGAATTAGAATCTACGACCTGAATATTTTTATTTACACCGGGTGCTATATAAAAACTTTTTTCATTTAATTGTTCTACAGGAACAGTTTTTTTAGAACCGTTATTTCTTGTATTATTAATTCTCAAACCGTTATCCTGAGTGATAGTAACATCAATATCACCAATAATGCCCTTTAATGTTTCAGGAATTACAAGTCCTTTTGGCAATAAAATATCCTGAGGAAGTAAACCGGATTGAAGCTCATCAGGAGGATCTATCATATTTAAAACCGTCTTACGACCATTTGAATTTATAACTTTCAAAAGAGAACATCTGTTATTTAATATAATCATTTCAGGCTTTTGTTTAAGAGTAGTGCCTTTTGGATATACAGATTTTATACTGATTTTTTCCACCTGTTCGGATTTTGACGGATAAACAGGCAAATACATTGTATTATCAGGAAGTATTATTGCTCCGTCAAAACGAAAGTTGGTCTGAGGAAAATCTGCTTCAATAAAATCCTTTATATCCTGAGGTACTTCAGCACCAAATGCAGACACTGAAGATAATATACACATTCCCAATATTAGTAAAAACTTTTTCATATTATCTGAAAACTCCTTTTACTTTAGACATTATTGATTTTTCAGAGGCAGACTTACCCGTTTGTAACTCATACAATCTATTATACAGATTTTTTTCTTCTTCGTTCAATTTTGTAGGAATCTTAACTTTTATCACTACAATATGATCTCCTCTTTGAGATGGTCTTGATATTACAGGAACCCCTGCTCCTTTAATTTTTATGGTATTACCGAATTGTATACCGGCAGGAATAGAAACTTCTTTTTCACCGTCAAGAGTTTTTATTTCTACAACATCTCCCATAACAGCCTGAGCCGGAGAGATTTCTAACTCTGTAAATACATTTATTCCGTCACGTTTAAAATATTTTGAAGGCTTAACATGAATGACAACAAACAAATCCCCGCTTGGGCCTCCGTTTATACCGGCATCTCCTTCGCCTGAAATACGCATCTTTGAAAGGTTATCAACTCCTGCAGGAATTTTAACTTCAATTTTTCTTTCGACTTCAACTGTGCCCTGCCCACCGCATGTTTTACAAGGTTTTTCAATTACCTGACCTGAACCATGACAATTTGGACATGTAGATATTTGAGAAAAATTTCCAAGAGGTGTTCTTGTAACTCTTTGTACCTGACCGGAACCATGACATTGCGGACAGGTAACTTTTGATGTTCCATCCTGTGCACCTGTACCATGGCAATCTTTACATACTTCCGAATGAGCAAATTTAATTTCTTTGCTTATCCCAAAAGCCGCTTCTTCAAAAGAAATTTCGACATCATATCTTAAATCATCCCCTCTTTGAGGAGCATTCGGATCTTGTCTGCCTCCAAAACCAAAACCGAAACCACCAAAAAATGATTCAAATATATCGTTTAAATCACCAAATCCGGATGCAAACGGACCACCTGTATCAAAACCGGCATTTTTTAAGCCTTCTTCACCGTATCGATCGTACGTTTCTCTTTTATTATCATCTGATAAAGTTTCATAGGCTTTACCAAGTTCTTTAAATTTTTCTTCCGCATCGGGAGCTTTGTTTACGTCCGGATGCAATTCTCTTGCCTTTTTTCTGAAAGCAGATTTTATTTCGTCTTTTGAAGCATCTTTTGATACCCCTAATATTTCATAGTAATCAGTCATTATTTTTATATTTTCCCTATTTGCTATTTATACTACAACTACTTTGCTGCCGCAACATTTACCATTGTAGCTCTTAATACTTTGTCACCTAACTTATATCCTTTACGCAATTCTGCAATAACAGTATGCTCCGGATATTCATCAGTCGGAGTCTGCATAACAGCTTCATGAAAATTCGGATCAAACTCTTCTCCAACAGCCTTAATTTCTTCTAAGCCCATTTTTGTAAGTGTTTCATATACTTGTTTTTGAATTAAATCAAAACTTTCTTTTACTTTTTGACAATCCTCTACACCTTCAAGAGCTTTCTGCCCTCTTTCAAAGTTATCAAGAACTTCAATCAACTTAGTCAAAGCATCTTCTTTGCCGTAGTTTATTAAATTTTCTCTTTCCTGAGCCTGACGTTTTCTGTAATTATCAAAATCAGCAGCAAGTCTTACATATTGATTATTTAATTCTTCATATTTTTTCTTTAATTGAGAAACTTCGTCATCTTCAACTGCTTGTTCTGCTTCTTCTTCAGAATTATTTTCAACTGTTTCTTCGGTTTTTATATCTTCTTCTTTTACAACATCCTCATTTTTGAACGGATTTGAATCGTTTTCACTCATAATTATCTCCCTTTAATAATATTATGCACTCTAATTATAAGATATCAAATATAAGAAACAAGGAAAATTTATTATTTTTTAATATTTCAAAAAAGCATATTTACTTTATTTTTTGACCATATAACATACAAAAAATAAGGAGCATATATGATTACAAAAGAAGTAAACGATTGGATTAATCGAATAGAAAAGGGCAATTACAGTTATACAGATATTATGAAGGAATTTGTCAGATTTTCCAGATATCTTACAAGAGAAGAGATGATACAAATTAAAAAAAGATTAGAAAAAAAATTAAATAAATAAAAATTGACTTTATAAAAATTATCATTAAATACATGCAACAACTCATACAAATATATGATTTTTGTCGAATTAATTGAGATTTACCCCTTATTAATCCGATAATATAAGTAAAAAGTAGAAGGCAGTATTTATGAGATTAAACAGCGGAATTTATTTTAATGACAGAGGTCTGACAAATTCAATTCGTGCAATGCATACCCAAAGTGTATTGCTTGAAATGCGTAACGAAAACATCAGTGGATTTGACAAAGTCGGATTTCAAAGAAAAGAACCCGTAGTAACGTCTTTTTCCGAATACCTCGGAGTCAACGGTCTTGCACAGACAGTAGATGATAAAGTCGGACGTATAGCAGTTTCAGGAAATCCTTTAGATATTGCTTTGGCAAATAAAGGTTATTTCCAAGTTGAAAGCGCAAACGGAATTAAACTTACAAGAGATGGACGTTTTAAAATCAGTAAAGACGGGTATCTTCAAAATTTAGAAGACGCTAATGTCCTTTCCAACGCAGGTGTTCCGATTAAATTGCCTTTTATCCCTCAGGATTTAAAACACGTAAAAATCGACATCGATGGCAAAATTCAGGTTTTTAATGAGAAAGAACACAAAATGAATTATGTCGGAAAACTTGGCGTTGTCGATGCAAATGGACTTGTTGTAATGGATCCGAACGTAAAACAGGGTTATAACGAGTACTCAAACGTTGCATTACAGGAAGAATTTATAATGATGATGCCTATAATGAAAAATTTTGATGCTAATAGACAAATGTTTATGCTTCAGAATTCCGTACTTGGAAAAGCTATATCGCAGCTAAGTTCAGCTTCATAATAAAAGAGGTTAGATAAATGTATAACTTTCAATCAATAATTTCAAAAAATACAAACAATGTTCTGGTTCAATACGAACGATTTGGACATTTGGCACAAAATTTGGCAAACGTAGATACAAACGGCTATAAAAAAGTTACGTTTGAACAAATTATGAAAGAAGATGGTTGTTTAACAGGTGCTGTTAGAACAGATTATTCTCAAGGATCTGTTCGAGTAACAGAAAATCCTTATGATATAGGCATAGATGGACCCGGATATATTCCGGTAACTTCACCTTCAGGTCAGGTTCAATACACAAGAGACGGTGCTTTCAGGCAGGGTAAAGACGGTTATCTTGTAACAAGTGACGGCTGGATTGTTGGCGATGGTATAAAAATTCCTTCAAACTGCATGAGATTTGATATAAAGAAAAACGGTGAAGTCATTGCATACTACCATGATGACAAAAAACCGGAAAAAATCGGAACAGTACCTTTAATACAATTTGATAATCCTGACGGTATGCAGCCGGCTGATATGGACAGATTAATTGCAACAGCAGATGCAGGAGAAGCAAGACTTGTTAAAAATCATGACAGTTTTAAGCAAGGAACACTTGAAAGAGCAAACGTAAGCGTATTTCAAACTGCTACGGATATTATGAGAATGAATGCTTCAATGCTTGCAAGTATTCAAATTCTCAAAGCAGCAGATCAAATGTATAACAAATCAATTAATATAAGAGAAGGTTAATCCCCAAAAGTCTTGATAGACTTGGGAAAAGTATGAGGTAATAAAAATGTACACACCGGTTGACAGTATGGGTAAAGTTTCATTAATGTTGGACTTAATTTCTCAAAAACAGAGGGCTTTGGGTTCCAACCTTGCAAATGTGGATACTCCCGGATATATAAGACAAGATATAGATTTTGGACAATATTTGAGTTCAATGAATAGTCCACTTGAAACAAAATTGTCTGAAAAACTTGGACCATCAGCCATAACTCAGGACAGATACGAAGAACCTGTAAATTCAGCTGATGAATTATTGAAAATTCAGGAAAACGCAATCCTTTATTCAATGGCAACACGCAGAATGTCAAATATAATAACAGCGATGAAAACCGCAATAAATGTCGGTAAATAATAATTAAGGAGGCACACTCATGGGTATAATGGAATCAATAGATATAGGCGCAAATGCACTTAAAGTTCACGGTCGCAGAATAGATGTCCACGCAAAAAATATTGCAAATCTTGATACCCCTAACTATGTAAGAAAAATACCTGTATTGAATGCTACAGACGATTTATCATTCCATGGCTTGATGAATAATATGAAAGAAGATGTTTTTGGCGTTGGAACTTTACCATATTTACAAGGCGGAGTTACTTTTTCAGGCGTTGTAGAAGATCCTACTTTAGGTCAAAAAATTTATAAACCGGGTCATCCTGATGCAGATGAAAACGGTTATATCAGAACCTCAAATGTTAATGCCATGGTTGATATTGCAGATGCTTTAATGGCACAAAGAGCCTATGAAGCAAACCTTGCCCTTGTTAATATTACGAAATCAATGGCAAATAAAGCAATTGAAATCGGCAGATAAAAATTTAATTATTTATGATAAAATACCTGTATGAAAACACTTAGATCAATGCGTTTACATATAGGTATTTTTGGTAAAACCAATGTTGGAAAATCTTCCTTTATAAACAAAATTACAAACCAGGACATTTCTATAGTTTCGGAAATTTCAGGAACAACAACTGATGTTGTAGAAAAATCCATGGAACTTCTACCTGTAGGACCCGTAAATTTTCTTGATACAGCAGGAATAAATGATGATTCAAAACTAGGAGCTGCAAGATTAGAAAAAACTTTAAAAGTGATAAATCGCACTGATATCGCTGTTTTAGTTTGTGATTATAGCGGAATTGATAGTTACGAAAAAGAATTAATTAAAAAATTTGATGAATACAAAATACCTTTTATCATAGTTGTTAATAAAACAGATATTCAACAACCATCAGATAAAGTTATCGAGGATATTAAAACCGTAACAGATAATATTTTAATAACTTCAACTGTTTCAGATAACCAAATAATATATAAATTCAAAGAATTAGTTGTTAAGATTTTACCAGAAGATTTTGTAAATACTCCAAAAATAGTTGGCGACTTAGTTCCTGAAAGAAGCACCGTTATATTGGTAATTCCAATTGACAAAGAAGCTCCAAAAGGCAGAATAATTCTTCCGCAAGTTCAAACACTGAGAGATTTGTTGGATTGTGGCAATAAAGTCTTGTCTGTAAGGGATACCGAATTAAAAGATGCACTGGAAGAATTAAAAAATCCACCTGCACTTGTTATAACAGATTCTCAAGCCTTTAAAAAAGTATCTGAAATTGTTCCTGCCAATATTCCTTTAACATCTTTTTCAATATTATTTGCACGATTAAAAGGTGATTTAAGAGCATTTATTGAAGGAGCAAAAGCAATTGATAATCTACAGGATAATGATAAAATTTTAATTCTTGAGAGCTGCACACATCATGCAATAGAAGATGACATTGGCAAAGTTAAAATTCCAAACCTGTTACGCAAAAAGACCGGGAAAAATCTTGTAATAGAGCATTTTTCAGGACATGATTTTCCAAATATTTCAGAATACAAACTCATTATTCACTGTGGAGCTTGTATGACAAACAGGCGTGAAATTCTATCCAGAATAATTCAGGCAAACAAAGCAAACATTCCAATTACAAATTATGGCATAACGATTTCATATTGCCTTGGTATTTTGAATAGAGCCATAGAAATATTTAATTATTAATCCAAATGCATTTTACCGCCGGTTGATTTCCAAAAAGATTTTTTGGGGAAATATTCAAATAAAATTTTATTTGGAATAATTTGTGGCAATCTAGAACATATAATTGTGTCTACGTAATTGTCGACCGGAGAAATTTTATCCGCATTGGATGTATAACTTTTTAAAGTTGCACTACCGTGATCTGTAGAAATTGTTTTTTCATATCTGTAATTTGTAGGTTTTTCTCTATTAAATAAAATCCTCTGTGTAGTTTTACCATCATAATGTTCAAATAAAACAGCAGGATAGGATTGGGCATATACAGGCCTGATTGACAAAACATCTCCTTTATCAAGAGACACAAAAAGCGGTTCCTTTTGACTTATTTTCCCCTCTTTTATACCCTTCCAGGTTTTATCTATATAAGTATCTAATGCTGCCATTAACCTTAGGGATTTATTAGACAAATTTGAAAATTGAGGTCTTGCTTCCTTGATAACAGAAATCTTTGAAGTAAACTTTGGTTGATAATAATTTGATTTTTGTACATTGTGTAAAGATATAGTATTCATAATAACTCCTTTGTATGATTACATGAAAAACAGATATAATTTTTTTTGCTATATTGTTTAAAAATTTTTTTTGTAGTAACTTAAAAATGTAGTTCAGGTTAATCCTGAGAGGATTAAAAGAAGGAGAAAAATATGGCTGAAAGAAAATTAGTCGGAACAAACGAAATGTTCAAAAAAGCATTGGCTGGCGGATACGCTATCGGTGCTTACAATGTTAACAACATGGAAATTTTACAAGGTATTGCAGAAGCTGCTGAAGAAACTCAATCACC
>CACXDL010000066.1 GCA_902766395.1 uncultured bacterium | reverse complement strand
TTAATCGGTGATGATGAACACGGTTGGTCACCTGACGGTGTATTCAACTTTGAAGGCGGATGCTATGCAAAGTGTATTAACTTAACAGAAGAAAATGAACCTGATATTTATAATGCTATTAAATTTGGTTCTTTAGTTGAAAACGTAATTATGAATCCTGAAACAAGAGAATTAGATTTTGCAGATGGTTCATTAACAGAAAATACTCGTGTTGGTTATCCTGTTAACTACATCAACAATGCTGCAATCCCTTCAATGGGCGGAATTCCAAAAGTTGTTGTATTCTTAACAGCAGATGCATTTGGTGTATTACCTCCAATTTCAAGATTAGACAAAAATGCTGCAATGTATCACTTTGTAACAGGTTTCACTTCTAAACTTGCAGGTACTGAAAGAGGAATTACTGAACCTGTTCCAACATTCTCAACATTGTTTGGCGAACCATTCATGCCAATGGATGCTTCAGTTTACGCTAAAATGTTAGGGGATAAATTAGATCAATATGGTACTAAAGTTTATTTAGTAAATACAGGATGGGCAGGTGGAAGTGCATCTTCAGGTGCTAAGAGAATGAAACTTGCTTATACTCGTGCAATGGTTACAGCAGCATTGAACGGATCATTTGATTCTGTTGAATTTAAACACCATGATGTATTTAATGTAGATTATCCTACATCTTGTCCTAACGTTCCTGATGAAATGTTAGATGCAAGAGGTATGTGGTCTGATAAAGCTGCTTATGATGAAGCTGCTAACAAATTGGCTCAAATGTTCAATGATAACTTCACTTCTAAATATCCGAACATGCCATCAGAAATCGTAAATGCCGGCCCAAAGCCATTAAGCATGGTTAAATAATTTATTTAATCATGTATAAAAACTATAAAGCCCTGATTATTTAATCAGGGCTTTTTATAATCTATGGATCAATTTGATTTATTTGATCTATTAATTTTTGACTCTGTTCAGGAGTAAGATTTTCATAATCTAACTTGCTAAAATCAATAGAATCTTTTTTAAGTTTTTCATCTTTAGGCGGTTTTTTAAAAAGAGGAATTTTTACTTTTTTTGCTTTTTTATCAGGCTTTGGTCGCGGAGGTATTTTATCAGGTTCCTGTGCCTGTCCTACATGTTTGGAATAATCATAGTTAAAAGTCATATTATATCTCCTTCTTGAAATTTCTACTTTATATATAACGGTAATTATTTCTGAATCTTTAATATTTTAACAATTTATTTACAATATTTGTTCCAAATCATCTTCTAAAAGTGTCTGTTGAAATATTTCACATTCTTCGGCAATATCATATATTTGAGAGAATTCCGGATTATTTAAAATTTCAGATAAATCATTTTTTTCACAAGATTCTAATATGTAAAAAGCGTTATTTTTTTCTTTAATATTTATGTATTTTAATTTTTCGAGTAAATCAAGTAATTTTTCTATAACTTCGTAAGATTTCCCCAAAAAACTTGAGCAGCGAGCCAATTCCAATTTGCCGTTATTATTATGCGAGGCATATTTCACCATTCCCAAAAATGTTTTCACAAGGCTCTGTTCATCAAAAACTCTTGGTTCGTAATTCATAAAATGCAAACCTTTAGGTTCTGCTTTTTCTAAAATTTTATCAAGAGTTTTTCTGTCCGGTGGATAATCAAAAAACATTATAATATCACATTTAGGAATATCTGTTCTGTTAAATATTTTTGAAGTAATTTGGGAATATGGTTTTAAGTTATCCAAAATAATTTTACTTTCCGCGAATACTTTTATATTTAATTTAGTTGATTTTAAATAATCATTTACTTCATTATAAATATTTGTTTTTGTACGATTATCATAAATTTTGTATTTACTTTTAGAAATTTCTTTATCAGGTAACGCTTCAGAATGTATATCATCAATGACAAGTTGTACTGTTGTATTACCGTTAAATTCGTTTATTTGAGGATGAAATGCAATATCAAGTTTATCCCCGCTATTTAAAGATATATCACCCTGACTCCATCTAACAGCAGTAAATTCATAGGCATCTTTATTTAAAATCAGGCGCAAATGTGAGTTATCATTACCCATAAGTCGTTTTTGTTTAATTGTCAAATTATCGAGTTCAAAAACAGGACTGGGATTAGACGCACCAAAAGGTTCCAGTTGTGATATCTCTTCTATTAATTCAAGATTTATCTCATCTGCATTGAGTTTTAAATCTATTTTTATAAACGGGTCAAGATCTTTTCCTGTTGTTACCTCTTTTATTGTTTGGTTAAGTGATTTTTTAACAGTTTCAAAAGAAATATTTTCTCCATTAAAACTTAAACCTGCTGCAAGTTCGTGTCCTCCGAAACCACTAAATAATTCTTCATTCTCTTTGATTACTTCATATAAATGGACTCCGGGAATACTTCTTGCAGAACATCTGAAATCTTTTGTTTCACGATTATAATTCATTAAAAATACCGGTTTGTAGTATTTTTCCACCAGTTTTGAAGCAACAATCCCTATAATACCTATATGCCAACCTTCATTATATAAAATAATTGCAGGGTTTTTATTTCCTTCTTTTTTAACTTTTTCATCAGCTTGAGCAAATATTTCGCTGCATAGAGTTTGGCGAATTCGGTTTAATTCATTCAGGCTTGCTATAGCCATATTTATTTCCTGCATATTTTCAGAAATTAAAACTTTTAATGCTGCATCTACAGTATCAAGTCGTCCCGAAGCATTTATTCTTGGAGCAATACCGAATGCAATATTTTCGGCAGTTATCCCTTTAGTAATGTCGTATCCTGCACTTTCTAAAAGTTTTGTCAGTCCTTCATGTTTTCCTTTGGAAATAAGTTCAAGACCTTTTGTTACAAAATATCTGTTTTCTCCTAAAAGTGGTACGACATCAGCAATTGTTCCGACTGCCACAAAAGGTAGAATTTCGTATATAAATTCTGTTCTGTTGTAATGGTTAAGTATTGCAAGAGCCACTTTTGAAGCAACTCCGCATCCTGCAAGATATGTCAGATATTCTATTTGTTTAGCAGAGAGTTCCTCAGATAGCGCATTTTGTGCTTTAGGATTTATAATTGCGAAAGCGTCAGGTAGTTGCTCCGGCGCTTCGTGGTGATCTGTGATTATAACATCAATCGTTTTAAAACTGTTAATGAATTTTACAGCTTCAATATCAGAAACTCCGCAATCTACAGAAATAATAACTTTTGGTTTTATGGTTGTCATTAGTTTTATTAATGCTTTTGTATCAAAACCGTGTCCTTGAGTTTCTCTATCCGGTATAAAATAATGGACATTGGCATTAAGGTGCTTAAAAGTTTTGTATAATATTGATGTAGAAGTAACTCCGTCAGCATCAAAATCACCATAAATTACAATTGGTTCTTTGTTGTCAATTGCTTCTGCTAATCTTTCGACAGTTTTCTTCATGTCATTAAACACAAAAGGTGAAGTAATCTCCATGTTTAATGGATTTAAAAAATCTTCAATTTCTTTTTCTGTTTTTATTCCTCTGGAGAACAATAATTTTTTAACAAGGGACTTCTCGCCTGTATCATTATTTTCCAGAATCCATTTTTTTTTCATTTCCCAAAGTCCTCTTATACAGATAATAGCATATTATTATAATTTTAACTTGTAAATTAATGTAAAGTTCTTTGCCATAACCAAAAAATAATTTACAATGTATGGAAAGAGGTTTATAATTTTAATTTCGGAGGAAATTTATATGAAAAAATTATTAGCAACGATTGTGGGAATCGCGATGTTATCTTCAGGAGTAGTTTTTGCAGATGCAAATTTCACTCCGTTGAATTTTGATGATAGTAATGCAGTAAAAGCACCGGCTACAACAACAGCAAAAACGGTTTCAGGTGTTGAAGCAAAAGGAACAGATTTATTAGATCCTGCTCAGGTTATAGGTGGAACAAAAATGCAAAATTCTATTTTGCAAATGGATAATGCACAAATAGAAATCAGAAATAAATTGTTAAATTACAGAGCAAAATATTCTGAAATTGATGGTCGTTATGAAACCGCAAAAGCAGAACGCAAAGCGATGAAAAAACAGATTAAACAAGCAGAAAAGCAAATCAAAAATATTGATAAAGCTAAAAAAAGTATCCGTAAAAATTTTGAGAGAAGATCCAATATCTAGTTGAAACTGGTTTAAAAAGAAGAGAGAGAAAACGCCGCCTGATTATTCGGGCGGTTTTTTCTAAAATTAATAAACTACTTGATTTTAAAAAATGTTTATAGTACATTGATTTATGCTAAAGCACTAGCGGATATGGGCTGCTAGCTCAGCAAGCCGAGCAGAGGCATGAGCGAAGCGAAAGTCCGACAATTATGTAAAAATGAATATTTTTTCTAAT
>CACXDL010000065.1 GCA_902766395.1 uncultured bacterium | reverse complement strand
ATAAGAGATTGGTGTATTTCTCGTCAATTGTGGTGGGGACATCAGATTCCTGCTTATCATAATAAACAAACAGGAGAGATGATTGTAGCAAAGGAAAATCCGGATCCGTCAGTTTGGGAACAGGAAACGGATGTATTAGATACTTGGTTTTCATCCGGTTTGTGGCCGTTTTCTACAATGGGTTGGCCAAATACTGACAGTGAAGACTTTAAAAAATTCTACCCTACAACAACACTTGTAACAGGATTTGATATTATTTTCTTCTGGGTTGCAAGAATGATAACTATGGGGCTGGAATTTACGGGTAAAGCACCATTCTCAACTGTTTATATACATGGTTTAATCCGTGATGAAAAAGGTCAAAAAATGTCTAAATCAAAAGGTAATACAATAGACCCTGTTGTTATTATTGATAAATATGGCTGTGATGCATTGAGATTTACAATGACATCATTGTGTACTTATGGTGGTCAAGATATTAAAATAAGTGATGAACGATTTGAATACGGGAGAAATTTTGCAAACAAAATATGGAATGCATCTCGTTTTGTTTTGATGAATCTTGACGGCGTTGATAATAATGATATTGATTTTTCAAATTTGACTATTGCCGATAAATGGATACTAGATAAATTAAATAACGTTGCAAAAGAAGTAAACGATGATATAAAAAATTACAGAATAGGTGAAACAGCTCACTTATTGTATGATTTCTTCTGGAATTCATATTGTGATTGGTATGTTGAAATTGCTAAAATTCAATTACAAGATGAGAATTTAAAACTTAATACTCAGAGAGTCTTAAGATATGTTCTTGATATGTCTTTAAGGCTTCTTCATCCTATTATGCCTCATATAACAGAAAAAGTATGGCAATTAATTCCTCAACAAAAAGAGACAAGGGCAATTATGCTTGCTCAATACCCTGTTTATAGAGAGAAATTAGCATTCGCAAAAGAGGCAAAAGAAATGGAAGTTGTATTTGAAACAATTTCATCTTTGAGAAATGTTCGTCAAAGTTTCAATATACCGATGAATGTTAATTTTAATATACAAATAGTTGCAGATAAGTCAGAAAAAGAAATTTTTGAAGCAATTGAAAGCTATATTAAACGTATGGCAAGAGTTGAAGCTATTTCATATGAAGATGAAAATACTGTAAATACTTCAAAATGCGCAAGTGCTGTTGTTTCAGCTTCAAAAATAGTTATACCTCTTGAAAATTTAATCGATTTTGATAAAGAAATTGAAAGACAAGAAAAGAAGATAGCTAAACTTGAAGCTGAAAGAAAATCATTAGAAGGTCGTATTAATAATCCTAAATTTGTTGCTAATGCTCCGGAAGAATTAGTTGCGCAAACAAAAGAAAGGATTGCTGAGATCGAACATCAACAAAAATCTATAAGTGATTTGATACTATCCTTAAGATAGTAACGCTTCTTAAAATCCTTTTTTAGGCCTTATTTATTACAAAATCTTTACAAACCTTTACATTCTTGGCTAAATTTGCTAGAATTTAGCTGTAATGGTAGTGTCTATATGACAATGGAGTGATTATGGTTACTAAAAAAAGTGTTGAAGATTCTGACTTTGAGCAACTGCTTGAAAAATATGACTATAATTTTAAAAAAGGTGATTTAGTAAAAGGTGTTGTTTGCGGTTTTGAAGGTCAGGGAGTCCTTGTTGACATTGGAGCAAAGACAACGGCATTAATACCTACTTATGAAGCCGTTGAAAAAGGTGAAAATGTAGAGCAAAAATATGAAAAAGGTCAAGAGGGCGAATTTCTCATAATAAGAGATGAAGATGAAGATGGTCGTTTTTTACTGTCTAAGAAAAAGGTTGATTTTGCTTATGCTTGGAAAGAATTAGAAAAAGCAAAAGAAGCAGATGAAACTATACTTGGAACAATTGTAAATATTGTAAAAGGTGGTGTACTTGTTGAGGTCGCCGGGGTAAGAGGCTTTATTCCGTCAAGTCAATTAAGGGCAAAAGAAAGTGAATTAGAAATTGGCGCTAAGCTTGAACTTAAAATCTTAACTCTTGATCCTCAACAAAACAACTTTGTATTATCAAATAAAAAAGTTTATGATGATACTGTTGAAGAAGCGAGAAAGAATATCTTCTCGCAAATAGAACAAGGCCAAGTTGTAAAAGGTGAAGTTGTCAGAATTACAGATTTTGGTGCATTTATTGATATAGGCGGTGTTGATGGACTATTGCCTTTGTCACAGTTATCTTGGCGCTGGATAGATCATCCTACAGATATTTTACATGTTGGAGATGTAATTGACGTTGAAGTAATTCTTGTTGATCATGATAAGCAAAGAATTTCTTTAAGTTTGAAAAATCTCGAACCTGATCCTTGGATTGAAGCAGAGAAAAATATCAAAGAAGGCGACAAAATTGAAGGTACTGTAACCAGATTAAAATACTTTGGAGCCTTTGTTGAAGTTTTCCCTGGGGTTGAGGCACTTTTACCTCATAGCGAAGTGATAGAGTATCAAAATGAATCAAAAAATATTTTGCAGGTTGGTGATAAAATTGACACATACATTATAAAATTCAACCCCGCAGATAGGCGAATAGCCTTGTCTATTCACGGAAATGCGGCAATGACTGAGCAAGATACAGAAAAATAAATCTAAAATGTATAAAAAAGGCTTGATAAATTCAAGCCTTTTTTTTTGACTTTTGAAACTTTATCATTAAGATAATCTCATACATTTAGATGTTTATTACATCTTAAAATTAAATAATAATATATTTGAGAGTGTAGTAAACATGCCATTTCGATACAGACTGCAAAAGATTCTAAATTTTAGAATAAATCAAAAAGAAGAGCAAAGAATGAGAGTTCAAGAGGCTCAAATAGCTGTATCGAAGGCGGAACAAGATATCAGGAATAATAACAAAGCCATTGATGACACAAAAGATGGTATGAGAACCGCAGATCCTTCAATGTATGAATTTTATGATAAATACTTAAAGCATTTGTGGGAAGAAGCAGAAAGACTGGAAATAGTCAGACAAGAAAAACAAAAAATTCTTGATATAGAAATTGAAAAACTTGTAAAATGCGAGCAGAAAGTAAAAGTTCTGGAAAAACACAAAGAAAAAAATAAGGATGCATATTTACAAGAAGAAAAGAAAGCAGAGTTAACTCAATTTTCTGAGTTAGGTGTCACAAGATTTTTCAGAAAAAAACAAGAAGGTTCGTCACTTTAATTAAAGAGGTAGAAATTTATGGGCATTGATCAATCGGTATCATCAGTAACAGCTTCAAGTACGTCTACAGCGACAAAATCGTCAAGTGTGTCTTCAAAATCTTCTTCTGAATCAACATTCAAAGATGAAATGACAAAAGTTTCAAAGTCAGAATCAAAAAATGATGATAAAAAGGAAGTAACAGACAAAAAAGATGATAAAGTAGAAAATAAAACAGCTTCGTCGAATGATAAACTTTCTTCTGATACTGATAAAGAAAAAACTCTTAATGATAATAATCCTTTAAATAAAAATACCAATAATAACTTATTGGAAGCAGATATTTCTATGAATCAGTATTCTTTTTCTGATATAAACAATATGCTGACAAATGATATCCAGCAGATGCTTGAAAATACTTCAAAAATTGGAGATATAAGCTCTGGTAGTTGGCTCTTTGGTTTTGCCTCAGATACAAAAAGTTCTATGAAAATCTCTGAATCGGATGCTAATTTCTTTTTAAATTTAACACAAACTAACGATGTTTCAATGTCAAATATTGTTGCTCAGGGGCAAAATCTGCTCAATGATGGTGTGGATATTACAAAGGTTAAACAAAACGTAGAGGTATCCCAAACATTATTAAACGCCTTGAAAGAAGCAAGGGAGACGAATCAGCCATTAAGAATTGACTTTGCTTCTAATGTCTCTGTTATCTTGAGGGTAGGACGTGATGGGGTATTATCGGCACAATTTATTCCTGGAGATAAAGTGGCTGAGCAATATTTAAAAAACAATATTGAGGCATTAAAGTCTTCATTTGATGAAAAAGACCTGCCATATAATGAATTATCTTATTCAAACAGTTCAAAAGAACAAAATCGCAAAAGACGTGAAGAAAAAAGACAAGGAGAATAAATATGAATGACGCATTTATCTCAGCAATTAATACGCAATATGCAACCGTAAACTGGATTAATGTCTTATCTGAAAACATGACAAATGTTTATACTCCAGGGTACCGTGAAAAACAGGTAACATTTAAATCTTTTTTAAATGGTGTAGTAACGGACGATTTTGATAAAAATCAGGGCCAGGGTAAGTCAACTCCTGGTACTGCAAAAGAGAATTTATTCCTTGAAGGTAAAGGCTTTTTTCTCGTAAAAACTCCTGACGGAAAAAGTATATATACCCGTTTGGGCGAATTTACATTTGATGGTAACGGAGTATATAAAGATCGTAGTGGTAATACTGTTCAGGGTTATATCTTGAATGATAAAGGTGAAATAATGCAAGGTACAAAGTCTATAAGTGCTGATTTATACCAAGAGACTGCATTAAAAGGCGGCGCTCTTGATATCCCGACAACGACTATTAAAATGTGGATTGACCCTAATAACGGAAAGTATTTAGGTAAATATGATGAATACAAAATTCAGGGCGATGGAACAATTGTAGGGGTTGCCGAAAGTGGCAAAAAAATGGTGCCTTTGTACAGAATTACAACAAGAAATTTCCATAATAATTCAGGTTTATTTGAATTTAAAGATGGTCAGTTTATTGAAACAGAAGAATCCGGAAAACCTGTACTTGGTTATGGGGAAATAAGATCTGGGTTGCTTGAATTGTCTAATGCTGATTTAAAAGCAAATATTTCATACTATCAAATGGCAAAACAACAAATGGAAGTTGTAAATAAGATTATTTCCTCAAATAAAGACTTGTTACAACAAGCTATGCAATTGGTAAGCAGTTCTTAGCTGTTGAATTATAAGTATTAAACTCCATTTTATACGAGGCAATATTTGTTGCCTCGTTTTATTTCTTAAATTAAAGCAGAAAATTCAGAGGATCAGATGCAACTGCTTGAACTTTACCATTATTCACAAATTTTAAATTCTTGGTTATTACATCTTTGCCTTTTCTCATCATTTTTAAGTTAAAACCATTCATTGCTTCATCCAAATTTTTAATTCTCAATGAAGAAACGCCATTTTTATATACATCAACAGTAACATCTTTTAAAACTTTTAAAGGGAAATTTTCACCTATTTTTTTAGTATATGCATGTAGATTTCTTATTATATCTCCATTTTTAAAGGTATGGAAAATATTTGTTACTGTACCTTTAGACAAATCTTTTACAATTGTTTTCGCATCATTACCGGTACGTGCAAACTGTTGAATTTGCTTAAACATTTTACCATTTTTAAAAGATGTAGTAGTTACAACATCTTTAGCAACTTGCCTGAATACCTGTATGCCGTTTTTAGAAGTTCCGATTAGACTACCATATAATTGTTTTGTAGCATTAGGTTCCTTCGCCGCCTTTACCAATGTCTTACCGATTCCAGATTTTACAAAAAAACTTCCAATTTTTCCCAAATAACCCATAATAATTTTTTCCTATAACCTTATATATTTTTATTAAAAAAAATTTTAATTTAAAATTGATAAATTATATAAATAATGTAAATATTATTTACATTTATACTCAAATTATGTAAAATAATATATATCAGTTTTAAAAGGAGTTATTTGATGGAACATTTAAAAGTTGCAATAGGCGCAGACCACGCAGGATTTCATTATAAAGAGATTATTATAGACTATTTAAAAGCAAGAAATATTGAATTTGTTGATGTTGGAACCTATACTCCTGAATCTTGTGATTATCCTGTAATTGCAAGAAAGGTTGCAGAAAAAGTTACATCAGGGGAAGTTGACAGAGGTATTTTGATTTGTGGTACCGGTATTGGAGTTTCAATAGCTGCAAATAAAGTTCATGGTATAAGAGCTGCATTATGTGGTGACACATACTCTGCAAGAGTTTCAAGAGCACATAATAATGCAAATATTTTATGTTTAGGTTCAAGAGTTGTTGGTGAACATTTAGCTCTTGATATTACAGACATTTGGCTAAAAACCGGATTTGAAGGCGGTCGTCATAAAAGACGTGTAGATATTATAGAGTAAGAGGGAGCAGGCTTGGAAGAAAATAATATTAATTCTCAGGATTTTGCCTGTGCTATTGCTCAGTTTTTAGATGATAAACTTGCAAAAGATATTACAATACTAAATATAAGCCATGTATCATCTTTAGCGGATTACTTTGTTATTGCATCCGGAGATTCTACACCACAGGTAAAAGCTCTGATGGAAAATACAAAAGACAAAGTAAAAAAAATATTTAAAAGGCTGCCTTCAAGATCTGAAAATGATGTTAAAAATCGCTGGAATTTGCTTGATTATGGGGATGTAGTTGTTCATATTCTGCATAAAGATGAAAGACAGACTTATGCTCTTGAAAAATTCTGGAGCCACGCATTTAGTATTTCTGAAGATGAATGGCGCAATTCTGCTAAAGAATATAGTCAGTACTCAAATGATTAATTATGAATAAGTTTTTATCAAAATTTTTTGATAGCGAAAAATCTGTCGCTTGGATATTTATTTTTCCTGCAGTGCTGGGGATAATTATTTTTATACTGGTTCCAGTTGTTTGTTCTTTAGGTTTAAGTTTTACCAAGTGGGACTTGTTAAATCCCATTGAGTTTGCAGGTTTAAGCAACTATAAATTTTTGTTTTCAGACGGATTATTTTATAAAATCCTTGGGAATACAATTATATTTGCTCTTTCTGTTTCAATATTTGGGGTTATAATTCCTTTAGCTTTAGCTGCAATTTTGAATAATAAAATAAGAGGATCAGAATTCTTTAAAAGTTCATACTTTTTGCCTTTTATAACTCCAATGATCGTAATAGGGGTAATTTGGGGTTGGATTTTTGACCCAAATATAGGCTTTTTAAGTCAGGTCTTAAATCTTCATATAAACTGGTTATATGACTCTGCATTTGCTCTACCGGCGCTAATTATTGTTTCGGTCTGGAAGCTAATCGGATATAATATGATAATATTTCTATCATCATTTAGTTCTATTTCACAAAATTTGTTTGAAGCCTCAAAAATAGACGGAGCTTCTTCTTTTCAAACTTTTCGATATGTTACAATACCTCTTTTATCGCCAACAATATTTTTTGTAGTAATAATAACAGCTATAAGTGCTTTTCAGGTTTTTGACCTGATATATCTAATGACTCAGGGAGGGCCTTTTGATTCCACGAATGTTTTAGTTTATGCCATATATAAAAACGCATTTGAGTATTTTAACGTTGGATATGCCAGTGCTATGGCTTATGTACTCTTTTTAATTATACTGGTTTTGACATTGATTCAGTGGCATTTTAGAAAAAAGCTTGTTTATAGCGAAAAATAATTAAAGTTTTTTCACCATGCCCCCGTCTGTATACATGTGCAAATAGCATGGGGTATGTGTGATGATAAATGATTTAAAAAATGATATCAATTTAAAAGATTTTCAAAAATTATTTTCTTCTGATGAAATTGAATATAAAATCGATTTATATTCGATATTGCTGAAAGAAATAATGCTGAGCGGCTACTGTGAAAATTAGCATTGTGGCTGATTAAATTGCTGAAAATCTATTTTATATCTTTTATATGAATATTGTTATTGTAGGCGCAGTGGCTGCGGGGGCAAAAGCGGCTGCGAAAATTAAAAGATTACTCCCAAATTCTTCTGTAAAAATATTTACTCAAGATAGTCACGTTTCATACTCTTCGTGTGGTTTACCATATTACATTCAGGGAAATTTTACTGATTATAAAGCACTATTGGTAAGAAGTCCTGAAGAATTTAGGGCTGCAGGAATTGATGTGTATCTGAATACAAAAGTAGAAAAAATACTTCCAAATCAAAAAGAAATTATTGTTTCAAGCAGTGCAAAAGGGGATTTAATACCATATGACAGGCTTATAATAGCGACCGGGGCAACACCCTATATCCCTGAAATAAAAGGTGTAAATAAGTTTAAAAATATATATACCGTCAGAACAATAGAAGATGGTATTAATATAAGAAATAAGGTTTTAAATAGCAAAAAAGCAGTTATTGTAGGAAGTGGCTACATTGGGATAGAGCTGCTTGAAGGACTTGTTAAAAACGGTTTATATGTCGATTTAATTGAGCACAATTCTCATATTATGAAAACATTAGATGAAGATATGTCTGAATTAGCAAGAAATAGACTTGAAAGTGCAAATAATAATAATTTCTCAATTCACTTATCTGAAGAAATAACTGAAATATCGGGAGATGGAGAAGAAGCAAGCGTTATCAGAACATCTTCTGGTTTAGTTATAGAAACTGATATGATAATTTTTAGTTCCGGAGTACGTCCAAATGTTGAAATTGCAAGAGATTGCGGAATTGAAATTGGTACTACGGGTGCAATAAAAGTTGATAAGCTTATGAGAACAAGCATAGAGGATATTTATGCATGCGGCGATTGTGCCGAAAAAACACATATTGTTTCAGGAGAAAAAGTTTGGATACCCCTTGGGTCTACTGCGAATAAAGAAGGGCGGTGCGCCGCAATGAATGCTGCCGGGGTATATTGTGAGTTTGAAGGCGTTTTGGGCTCAACTGTAACAAGATGCTTAAATACAACAATTGCAATGACCGGTCTGACAGAAAGAGATGCCGCAAAAGTTGGTTATACACCAATATCAGTTATAGTTAAAAAATATGACAAAGTCGCTTATATGCCTGATGCGTCTGAAATGACATTAAAAGTTGTAGCAGATAAAATTACAGGCCTGATACTTGGAGCACAGGCAATAGGACCAATAGGAGCAGATAAACGAGTTAATACTATCACCTCTGCTCTAATTGGGCATTTGACGGTTGAAGAATTTAGCAATAATGATTTAACGTATTCGCCACCTTATTCAACCACAATTGATCCATTACTAAATGCTATGCAAATATTATGTACAAAAACTACACGTCGTTGCTAATTTTACTAATGTGCTTGGCAACAGCTTCCCCCATTGAAAAACAACTTGCCTGCACTCTTAAAGCGCCCTGAGCCAGTTCATCAGCACTTAGGCATTTCCCAGCAACATACAGATTTTCGTAATCTACAGACATTAAACTCTCTATTGGCACTTGATATTCTCCATTTGCTTCAAGTGTAGAGGTATTTTTACCTCTGGAGTGGACATCAACAGGATAATCAGATACCAAGGCCGGATTATCAAATTTCTTTCCTGAGCGCAAATCCTCTATTGAATAAACATATTTCCCTTTTATGCGGTCAGAGGAGCGTATTCCTAATTTATCTGCTATTTTATATACATAAGCATTTTCAAATCCGGGGAAATACACCTTACAGAATTTTTCAAGCCTCTTAATTGCACTTTTCCCTTCATTATAAAGAAATTCTAAAGTCTTATTATCAGATAAATCATAGTCAGCAAGCAATCTAGGACAGTTAAAAGCAAGACCATCTGACATCCCCGCGACGGTAAAGATTTGAAAATAGTTTCTGTCAGTGTCTTTTAAGACTTTATTAGCTACTGCATCATCAAAATATGGGGCTAAAGCCCAGTGTTTGTCTGTATCCCATGTGTATGCTGTAGAAAGATGTACATGGCCACCTATATGCTCAACTGTAGTAACGTTCCTGTCATTATCTGCTTCTAATAGCCACTCTCCAAACTTTTTTAGGTCTACGCCTCGCATAATAAATCTCAGGCTTACAGGCTGCGAGGGATAATTATTTTTTAAAATTTCACAATTAATTTTTTTTGAAAAAAATAAATTCCCTGTCGAGTCTACAAAGTTATTCGCCGCGATACATACCGATAATGTTTTGTTGTTTCGAACGGATATATTATTAGTATGTATCGACGAGATATTTGCCGATAATAAATTTGGTGAGATACTAATATTTTTTATATGAGACATGTTTGTTTCAATAT
This sequence comes from uncultured bacterium, assembly GCA_902766395.1. Classification (GTDB taxonomy): domain Bacteria; phylum Cyanobacteriota; class Vampirovibrionia; order Gastranaerophilales; family Gastranaerophilaceae; genus Zag111. The sequence goes on along the minus strand of CACXDL010000065.1, from coordinate 280 downwards.
CCTCTATCTTTGAATTATAGATTATATCAACACCTTCATTATAAAGAATATTGTGTAAAGTTTGCTTTAAAACCTCAGGGTTAAACCATCCTGGGTTGTTTTGGTAAGTAATTTGCGCATTTTGCTCTCTCATTTTTTTTATTAAAAATTTATAATAATCAGTATTTATCTGATTTTCCCCGGATTTCATTACGGGAATAACAAGGCCTCCCGTTATTGTACCCCCCAGGTAATTTTCTTTTTCAAGCAGCAAGGTTTTTAGCCCAAGACGAGCGCAATT
>CACXDL010000064.1 GCA_902766395.1 uncultured bacterium | reverse complement strand
ATCTGAAGAATTAGGTCATACTCCGGTTGATTTGTATTTGGAAGGTTCTGACCAACACCGCGGATGGTTCCAGTCTTCATTATTAACATCAATTGCAACTCAGGGCAAAGCTCCATATAAACAAGTTTTAACTCATGGATTTGTATTTGGTGAAGACGGCAGAAAGATGTCTAAGTCTTTAGGTAACTACATCAGACCGGATGATATTATTCAAAAATATGGTGCAGATATTTTAAGACTTTGGGCAGCATCAGTCGATTACAAAAATGATATCAAAATCGGTAATAATATTGTCGGACAACTTGTAGAAATATTCAAAAAAACAAGAAATACTGCAAGATTTTTGATAGGAAACTTGTTTGATTTTGATCCTGCAAAAGATTATGTTCAATATGAAGATTTAAAATTAATTGATAAATTTGCTCTTCATAAATTAAATAACTTGATTTCAGAAGTAACACAAGCTTTTGAGGGTTATGAATTTTATAAATATTTCCAATGCCTGCAAAATTTTGCAGCTGTTGATTTAAGTTCATTCTATCTGGATATCGTAAAAGACAGATTGTATACGGCAGGTAAAAAATCATTGTCGCGTTGCGCTTGTCAAACGGTTTTGTATGAAAACTTAATGGCATTAGTAAGAATTTTGGCACCTGTGATGCCGCATCAGGCTGAAGATATCTGGCAAAATGTTCCGGAAGTTCAAAAGGGCGGTCTAGTAAGTATATTATTGGCAGATTTTCCAAAAGTTAATGAAAAATGGAATAAACCTGAACTTGAAGAACAATTTACTCGGATATTAAAATCAAGAGAAGTTGTAACAAGAGCCATAGAGCCCCTAAGAGCAGATAAAAAAGTCGGAAGTTCTTTAGAAGTTGGTGTGTATGTAAAAGCTGATGATGCTGAAGTTTTGAAGGCTAATGAAGCTGATTTGGCAGATATTTATATAGTTTCTCAGGCATCAATATCAGAGCAAGAACCAAAAGAAGAGATTCTAAATGAATACAGTGAAGAAGGATTCAAAGTGTGGGTAGTAAAAGCCAAGGGTGAAAAATGTTGCAGATGCTGGAAATATAGAGAACTAAACGATGAAGGAATATGTTCTGATTGTTCAGAAGCAGTTCAAGGATAATATACAGTAAGGCAAAGTTATAAACTTTGCCTTATTTCTTAATTATATTTGATTTCTATACCTGTTTTATAAGAACCAAGATATCTGAAGAATGATGTTTTTGGTTTTATTTCATTTATTGCTTTAAGTAAATTTGATCCTTGGATGTGTCCATCAAAATTTACTATAAATGTGTATTCGTTAGGGTCGTTTTTTGATGGTTGGGATGAAATGTATGTTAGGTTAATATTATTTTCAAGAAAAATTGTTAAAATTTTCAATAAAGCCCCCGGAGTATGATTTGTTTTAAAAGCAATAGTTGTCCTGTCTTTTCCTGTCGGTTGAGTTTCCATATCTCCAATTAATATATATTTGGTTTTGTTATTTGGGTCATCATTAATATTATCATTTAAGATATTAAGCATACAACTTTCAGCGATTTTTCTGTTTCCGATAGATGCGTATGTAAGATTATAATTTCTTAGTTCGTTTGCAGCATCAAACATTGTGGCTGTTTCAATGACATTTTTATTCATCGGCAAGCAATTATTTATAAAATTTTGACATTTTGCAATCAATCTTGGAGTTGCAATTAGGTTATTAATGCTGTAGATTTCTGTTGTTCTTGCGAGCAGACAGTATTCAACAGGCAGAAGAAGTTCAGAAATTATCCTTACGTTAGGGTTCTCAGAAGTCATAATACAATCGAACGCTTCCCGAATAGTACCGTCTTGGGTGTTTTCAACCGGTAATACTCCGAGGGAATCAGGATTCTCCCCTACGAAATCAACTATTTGCTTAATTGTTTTGAATGGAGTCGGAAATCCGTTTATGTTGTATATTCTGCAAAACTCATCTGTTGCCATCGCAGAATATGAATTTACCGGTTCTAAATATGCGATGTTTCTAACGTCTTCAAAATTTGTCATTATTTTCTCCCTACTTTCTTTAAGTATAACATAAACTTGATTAATAGTAGATAATATGTCATTTACAAATAATTATTTATATGCTAAAATTTATTTAAAATGGAGTTATTTTTAAGGTTTAGGAATGTGCAAATGAAAAGAAAAATTTTATCAGTATTACTTTTGTGTTTATTTATTAACATGGTTTCGGCAAGTGTCTTTGCTGATACGGTTTATGTAAGACGCGGTAAAAAGCCTGATGCTTCCTCCTCCGGATCAAAGGTTTATAAAATTGAGCCTACAGAAGAAGAACTTAAAGCAAGAGAAGAAGCTGCGGCAGAGTATTCTACTCCTGTTGCTTCTCAGTCAATAGATATCAAGCCCTATTTTGAAGACTGGACAACTGCAGAAGCTCTAAAAAAGGTTAATAACATCGGGACAAAGCTATTATTGGCAAATGATATTGATGATTTTGTCCGTTTTTCTGTATCAAGAAAAGAAGCTGTAAATGCAACTGCATCATATAGCGGAGAGGTTCAGGTATACAAAGGATTATTGAATTATGTTGAAACCGAGGATGAGCTTGCATATGTGCTGGGTCATGAATTAGGACATATATATAAAAAAGATGCCCGTACAGGTATAATAAGAAAAAGTATTGTTGCCGGAGCTTTGGCCACAGGAATAGTTCTTGCCGCAGCAGGCAGTTCTTCAGGGACAAAAAATACCGGAGCAGGAATGATACTTGCAGGAAGCGGTGCAGCATTAGGGGAACCAAAGTTTACAAGAATTCAAGAATCTCGTGCGGATATTTTTGGTATAGATTTTATGGTTAAAGCGGGTTATAATCCTTTGGCGGCAATTTCTATGATGAATAAAATAATGAATCGAAATTGGGACATTGTGTCTTTTCACCCGTCAGGTGACAAAAGGATGATTGCGGCATATAATTATATAGAGAAAAAATATCCAAAGTATTTGAAGGGCGGATATGATACAATTTCATATAAAAGAGCATTAAAATATATACAGCAAAAGCAGGCTAAGAAAGGTGTAAAACAAACTTCAATAAAAAATACTGAAAAGGATCGTAATGCTGAAAAATCAAAGGGTGTAGAGATATAATGACAGATATAAAGTTTGGAACAGACGGCTGGAGAGCTGTAGTAGGAAAAGATTTCAATGAAGAGAATGTCGCATTGGTTTCAAGTGCTATTGGCAAGTATGTATTTGATAATTACGGAATTTATAAAACTATAATAATTGGTTATGATCCGAGAAATATGGCAGATGTGTTTTCTATGCAGTGTGCGCAGATTCTTAAAGATTTGGGTTTTAAGGTTCTGTATAGCGACAAAGTTATCCCAACTCCTGTTTTGGCTTTTAATGCAAAATATCTTGATGCCTGTTCAATAATGTTTACAGCATCGCATAATCCTCCGGAATATTTAGGTATAAAATTTATACCGGATTATGCAGGTCCCGCAACCAAGGAAATTACCGATGAAATAGTTTCTGATATAGGTGTTGAATTTACGACTCCTACGCATGGTAAAATAATTTATACTGATTTTAGTCAGAATTATTTTAAACAAATTTCTAAAATAATCAACTTCGAAAAAATAAAAAACTCTTTAAATACTCATATCATATTTGACGGATTATATGCTGCCAGTATTGGTTATTTTGATAAATTATTGTCGCAATATGATATAAATTTTGATTCAATGCATATGTTTCATGATCCGAATTTTGGCGGCGGAATGCCTGAGCCTAAGCCTCAATATATGTCTGAAGCGATAGAATATGTAAAAACACACAAAAATTACGTCGCTTTTGCTAATGATGGAGATTCAGATCGCTTCGGTGTAATTAATGAACAGGGTGAATATGTTACTCCTAACGAGATTATAGCAATATTGTTAATGCATCTGAAACAAAATAAGAATTATGAAGGTCCTTTTGTAAAGACTGTTGCCGGAAGTTTAATGCTTGATATTATTTGTAACAAACTCGGTGTTGAACTTATAGAAACTCCCGTTGGATTTAAGCATGTCGGAGAGGCAATGCGCAAATATGATCCGATTATTGCAGGTGAGGAATCTGGAGGTCTGAGTATAAAAGGGCATATTCCTGAAAAAGACGGAATACTCGCAAATTTATTAATACTTGAGGCTATGGCGTATTATGGAAAATCTCTTGTTCAATTACAACAAGATTTAAAAGATTTTGTAGGTTGTGAATTTATTAATACAAGAGTTGATAAAAAATTAGATAATTTTGATGAGGTTGTGCCAACAATTGATAAGTTTTCACAAATGACAGATATTGCCGGCATGGGAATTTATAAAAAAGACAATAAGGATGGTATAAAATTATATCTTGATGATGATAAAAGCTGGATACTTGTAAGGCCTTCCGGTACTGAGCCATTATTAAGAATATACGTAGAATCTGATTCTAAGGCAAAAATTGAAAATATATTAAATTTTATAAAATAAGATCTGAATTAATGCAAAACATTTTGCGTGCCGCTGATTTAATCAAAAATTATATTAATAAATCTTTACAAATATAAAAAATCCCAGTTGACACTGGAATTTGTTTATCATACGATTATAATGCTCAAAAGTATTGTCCGAAGTATGTAAATAGCAATTTGAGCAATGTACAAAAGGTTTTCGGTACTTTTGTGCAAAGGTTAGTACACAAAAATAAAGGAATGCGTAAATGGCAAACAGCACACAAAAAAACAGAATCAGAGTTAGTTTAAAGGCTTATGACCATAAACTAATTGATGTTTCTGCAGAAAAAATCGTAGAAACTGTAAAAAGAACAGACGCTAAAGTAGCCGGTCCTATTCCTTTACCTACAAAAAGACGTATATATTGTGTATTGAGAAGTCCGCACGTTGATAAAAAATCTCGTGAACACTTTGAATTAAGAACACACAAACGTATTATTGATATATACGATCCGACTCAAGCCACTATGGAAGAGTTACGTAGATTAGATTTACCTGCAGGAGTAGATATCGAAGCAAAATAGTTTGTTTTGATTCCTGTATTGAAAATTGAATAAGCATTATGCATATATAATGTGATCTACAATCTGCCAAATAGGCAGAATAAGGTGAAAGTCCTTAAAGGTAAAGAAATGGTAGCGCTCACAAGCGAAAGGTGCAAATCTGAAATGAGGCAGAGTCTTTCTGCATCAAGTAGGACGAGCAGGAAAGGTAAAAATTATGACACTAGGTGTAATAGGTAAAAAAGTAGGAATGACTCAGATTTTTGATGAAAATGGGTTAACTATTCCTGTAACAGTTATCAAAGTTGATGAAACAGTTGTAACTCAGGTTAAAACTATTGAAACAGACGGATACAATGCTATTCAGGTTGGTACTGTTGCAGCAAAAGAAAAACATTTATCAAAAGCTCAATTGGGTCACTTTAAGAAAAACAGCCTGTCAAACTACAGACACTTACAAGAATTCAGAGTAGATAACCCTCAGGATTTCAAAGTAGGTGACAAAGTTGAATTATCAGTATTAGATAATGTTGAAAAGGTAGATGTAACAGGAAAGTCTATAGGTAAAGGATTCCAAGGTACAGTAAAAAGATGGAACTTCGGAAGAGGACCTATGGCTCACGGTTCAAAAAATCACAGAGAACCTGGTTCAATTGGAGCTGGTACAACTCCTTCACGTGTTATCAAGGGTAAGAGAATGGCCGGTAACATGGGTAATGAAAGAGTTACAATTACTAAGCTAAAGCTTGTTAAAGTTGATGCTAATAACGGATTAGTTTTAGTAAAAGGTTCTGTTCCCGGTTGTGAAGGAAGATTGGTAACAATTGTTCCAACAAGAACTAAATGGAACTAAAAGGCGTAAGCCGATGTGAAGTGCCGGTGTCGGT
>CACXDL010000063.1 GCA_902766395.1 uncultured bacterium | reverse complement strand
CTTTCATTGATTCAGGATTTGCATTATAACTGTCATTAACGAATTTGTAACCACAAACATCCTCCAATTCCCATCTTTTTTCAATTGGACGATAAGCCTTTAGCCCTTTATAAATTTCTTCGCAAGACATTCCAAGCTTTAAACCAAGATTAATTGCAGATAAAGAATTTTCAATATTGTATTCACCCTCAACATTTAATTCATATATAAAACTTTTATATTCAAATTTTGAATACGATGGAGCATGTTCTAAAATTTTTACATCTTTTAGAGAATAAAAAATCTTTTCTCCTGAAAAATTAAGATGTTTTTTTGTGATTTCCTGATCCAAAGCAATAAATACACCATCCGGTTTTAGCCCTTTTGCTATTTCACATTTAGCAATAGCAATATTATCCAAAGAACCCAATCTGCCAACATGAGCTGAGCCGCAATTTGTAATAATTGCATAATCAGGATTCAGAGGAACAGAAATTTCTTCAATTTCTCCTAATCCCCTCATACCCATCTCACAAACTAGTGCTTGAGTGTCCTCATTCATTCCCAAAACTGTTTGGCAAAAACCTATTTCATTATTGTGATTTGAATATGTTTTTTGAGTTTTGTACTTTACACCAAGAACAGATGAAACAAGTTCTTTTGTCGTTGTTTTACCGGCACTTCCAGTTATACCAACTGTTATTGGATTAATTTTATGACGATAATAACTTGCAAGTTTAATATAAGCTTGTTTCGTATCAGATACTTTTAAAACTAATTTTGCTCCTGGCACAATTCCGTCGCCGGAAGTAAAATATGCCTTTGCACCAGAATCTAAAGCTTTCCCTATAAAATTTTCGCCATCAAAAGATTCACCTTTTAAAGGCAGATAAATATTATTCTCTTTTATGGTTCTTGTATCGGTAGAGACTGACAGATTTAAATCTTCTCCGCTGTCAAATAGAACTTCTGCTCCCGTAACATTGATTAATTCTTCTTTATTAAACATATATTTATTTTAACTCAAAAAAGATGAGTAAACATGCAAGTTAATAAATGTTAATACCTCTTGACATTAGACTATATGCATATAATAATAACGGTATGTGATTACTTGGGCAATCGTTCATAAAATTACGCCACGCCGAGAATAGCAATAATATTGATATAATTAGCACAGATGTAATTACGAACCCACAAATTGAAAGGACAAAGATATGTACGCAATTGTAGAAACAGGCGGGAAACAATATCAGGTAGAAGAAGGTCGCTATGTTGATATTGAAGCTTTAGAAGGCGATGTTGATGCAAAAGTTGTTTTTGACAAGATTATTATGCTTGTTAACGGCAAGAAATCAAAAGTTGGACAACCTTATGTATCAGGAGCTTCTGTTGAAGGTAAAATCTTAAAACAAGACAAAGCTAAAAAAATTATTGTATTCAAACAAAGACCTAAAAAAGGTTACAGAAAAAAACAAGGTCACAGACAACAATTTACAAGAGTTATGATTTCTAAAATCAGAACATCTGCAAAGAAGTCTGCGAAAGAAACTGAAGAAGTTTCAACTGCCGAATAGTATAGAAAAGTAAAAAGGAGAAAATGAAAAATGGCACATAAGAAAGGTATGGGATCCACCCGTAACGGCCGCGACTCCGAAGCTAAGCGTTTAGGCGTTAAGAAATTCGGCGGAGAAGCTGTTAAAGCAGGGAATATTATTGTACGTCAAAGAGGAACTAAAATTCATCCGGGGAACAATGTTGGTATTGGTTCTGATGATACGTTGTTCGCTTTGATTGACGGGAAAGTTAAATTTGAACCTCACAGGCGCGATAGAAAACAAGTTAGCGTATACGCAGGTTAAAAATTTATTCAAAAAAAGAGCCATTTCGTACGAAATGGCTCTTTTTTATTGCTTTTCATTTATACTTCTGCTTCTTCATATTCTCTGTCAGGGATAAAATCTGAATCTTTTATCACCAAGTTTTCATTTTGGGTATTTCTTAAAACAGTATCAGGCACATTGCTAAAATTATCCTGAACTTGTAATAATGCTGCAAATACTGCAGGTGATAATGAACCTTGTAAGTCAGTTAACCTATCATTCAGGAGTACTTGTGGCTTAGCAGCAGTAAATCTGTTAAAATAATCTGCAAATACAAACTTAGGCAATACCACGTTATTTTGTTTTATCTGTCTGCCGTTTTTAGTACCTTGAACATTTCCGTTAAAATTAATACCATCAACCATAATTACTCTCCGAAATTATCAATTCTCTCTATACTTTAATAAAGTATTTTGAAAAGTCAGAATTTCAGACAGACATCAAGTTGTTACAATACTTAATAATTATATCAATCAACATCAACCGGCTCACGCAGGATTTTCTCTATGGCATCCCGCGCAGTAAATACAAGACTTTCAGGAATATTATCTATTACAGTCAGTTGCCTCAAAACATCAACAACACGTTTAAAAGCTCTAACAATATCACCTTCCCCTATATCCATGGAACCCTTTACTGTTTCCCACTCGGCACCTTCGACCCAAAGTTCAATCATAGAACTAAAATAAGGATTTATATAAAGAGGGGCCTCAATATCATTCTCATTTTGGATCTTTTCAAGCTTTCTCTTTATATTGCGTATCTTATTTAAAGTTTTTCTTACAGGTTCTGAAAAAGGTATGTATGGTATTTCTGTTCTTATATCTTCAGTTGTTATAGCGCATATTACACCTGCTAATTGGGATGGAGTTAACTCTTCTAGCAAACCTGAAAAAATAACTTCACTTAAATATAACTCATTTTCAGAACGGATTTGCGAGGTTGTTTTTCCCTGTTGTGTTGGGTAATCATTTGACAAATACCCATATTGTTCCAAAACTGCACGATGCGCCAGGAATTTATTCCAATAAATATCCTTCTGGTTTTCTATTTCTTTTTCCAGCTTTTTCTTTTTAGACAATAACCTTTTTATTACTTCAAGATTTTTTGCATGTTTTTTGTAAAACTTACAGACATCGCACTGGTATTGCTGCATTTGATGGAGTTCTTGCTTATTACGGTTTCCAAATTCAATTACCTCAGCAGAAAGAGGCCTGTGCTTTGATTTTTCTTGTTTCAGTATTTTTTTATATGTTTGTCTGTTCTGAACATATAGAAATCTCAAGCGATCATATTTTGCCATGTCTTCATCTGACAGTTTGTAAGGACAAGCAAACGCTCTTTCTTCTAATTCTTTATCATACTGTTCCATTTGAAACAAAATAGGTTTTAATCTGTAATCCGAAGAATAATATCCAAAACTTTTTAATATCAATTCTTTTGACTCTTCAAGACTAAACCTTTGCAATAAATTCAAAACCATAGAATAACTTGGGGAAAACTTACTTTCCAGGGGGTTAGAGTCACTTAACACTAGCTCAGCAACCTCATCAGGAGATTGAAAAGATGTTCCCACAACCGTAACATAACCAACTTCATCCATCCCCCTGCGGCCTGCACGTCCTGACATTTGCAAAAATTCATTTGCAGTTAACATTCTGTGACCGGCATCAGTACGTTTACTCACAGAACTTATAACGGTTGATCGAGCTGGCATATTTATACCGGCAGCAAGTGTTTCTGTTGCAAATACAACTTTTATAAGTCCCTGCTGAAATAATTTTTCAACAAGATTTTTCCATGCCGGCAAAAGCCCTGCATGGTGAGAAGCAACACCCTGTACAAGATAATCAATATTTTTATTACCATATAAATGAGGATTTTGAGCGATATATTCTTCAATAAAATCCTTTATCTTTTGCTGTTCTTCTTTTGTATTTAACTCCAGTCCTGAGCATTTTTCCATTTGTTCATCACACTTACGACGAGAGAAAGTAAAAAATATTGCAGGCAGCATATCCTGCGCTTGCAAGTTAGAAATAATCTGTCGTACGTACGACTTTTTTCTTTTATCACGCCCTTTTGACCATTGAGGTTTTTCCGGCCGAATTTTATTGTTGATCTGACCGCTTGGAGTTAACAGAGGCAACAATTTAAAAGGCTGTGAACTGTCAAAATAATAAAATCTTAAAGGTACCGGACGGAAATCGGTATTTACAAGTTTTGTTTTTGAATGAACAGTGTTAATCCAATCTGTTAATTCCTGACAATTTGCAACAGTTGCAGATAGTGCTATTATCTGAATATTTGTCGGACAGTATATAATACTCTCTTCCCAAACAGTCCCCCTTTGTTCATCATTCATATAATGAACTTCATCTAACACGACATACTTAACATCTTTAAGATTGTCAGCAACAGCACCAAAATTTGTCCCATATAACATGTTTCTGAATACTTCTGTAGTCATAACAACTATCTGAGCATTACGATTTATAGATGTATCACCAGTTAACAAGCCCACATTATCAGACCCATATTGCTCACTAAAATCATAAAATTTTTGATTTGAAAGAGCTTTTAACGGAGTTGTATAAAAGATCCTTACACCCTCTTTAATTGCATTGTTTATAGCATGCTGGGCTATTACAGTTTTACCTGCTCCTGTCGGAGCACATACAACAACACTTTGACCATCATCTATAATATTGCAGGCCTCTTTTTGAAAATCATCTAATTCAAATGGAAATTCGCTCATCAAAAACCCCTTACGTTCAATATATTTAATTATGAACTAAAAAAGGAATTTTGTAAATTTGTTAAATATCTATATCCAGTCTTATGCCGCCAACTTCATTTGCATTTGGATCTTTATATATAATCTTATGGGGTTCATATGATACTATATCGTTATCAAAATAATTACCCTGTAATTTTTTTCCGGTTATCTTTTCTATTAATTGGCGAAACGAAGGGTTACCTTTATTCTTGTTTATAATTTGATATACACCCGGAGTATACTCCTCAAATATTGCATCTGCCGTCTGCTTTATTAATTTATCAGACTTTGCATTTGTTTTATAATCTGCAACAGACTTTACACCATTTGTTATTGTAGTAATCTTAATGTTTCCTTGAAAAGATATGCCACTCATATTATTCTCCATTAATCTTGTTTTTTATATTTAAACACGAAAAAAAAATTTTTTGCTACTTTTACTATTAACTTTTATCACATTTTTACAAAAAATAAATATATTCAAAATTATTTTTTGTATAATTGACATATAATAGCGGAATAAACATTAAAAATATAAGAGGACGAATGAGCAGATTAGTAGGTATTTTGGGTATTATTATAATTTTAGGTCTGGCATATTTAATGTCAAATAATCGTAAAGCCATAAATTACAAGACTATCGGTGTTGGGTTTTTATTGCAAATATTCTTTGCACTTTTTATTTTTAAAATACCTATAGGAGAAAAAATATTTCTTGCCTTGGGAAATTTTGTTACAAAAATTCTTGATTTTGCAACAAATGGCGGGGCTTTTGTATTTGGACCATTAATGGACAGAACAAAACTTGTCTTAGTTTGGGGATCAGAAGCAAATATACTTGCTCTTCAGTTTATCGCTTCATTAATTTTTATGATGATATTAGTTAATATTCTTTATTACTACGGAATAATTCAACGTATAATCCCATTTTTTGGGAAAATAATGAACAAGCTTATGGCTGTCAGCGGAGCAGAAGCATTGTCAAATGTTGCAAGCCCGTTTCTGGGGCAAATATCAGCCCAAATTACAATCAGACCATACCTGGAAAAACTTACACGTTCTGAGTTGCTGGCATCTATGGCTGGATCTATGTCTTGTGTATCTTTTGCAACAATGCCGATATACATCGGGATGTTTAAATTTGCGCACATGCCTTCTGTTTCATCAACTTTTGCGCAATATATCCTTGCTTCATCAATAATGGCAATCCCAGGGGCTTTCGTAATATCTAAAATAATATATCCGGAAACTCATGTTCCTGAAACAAGTCAAAATTTTTCCATTCAATATAACAAACGTAAAAAACCCTACATAAACGTATTTGACGCAATCTCTGCAGGAGCTTCGGAGGGAATGAAAGTTGCATTAAATGTAATTGCAATGATTTTAGCTCTTGTTGCCCTTGTTGCAATGCTCGATTGGTTTTTAGGCATAATTGGGACAGGTATTATTAAAATATTTAATATTCATACCGGAGCCATTGGCTATTACGCATTTTCACATTTATCACTAAAATATATAATGGGTAAAATTTTTGGAGTTTTTGCGTTTTTGATTGGAGTTCCGTTGAAAGAAAGTGCAACTGTTGGCGGCTTAATGGGAACAAAACTTGTACTAAACGAAATGGTTGCATATTTTGATTTATCACAATTATTCACCACTTTATCGCAAAAATCGTTCTTGATTGCAACCTTTGCACTATGTAATTTTGCGAATTTTGGTTCTGTAGCAATTCAGCTGGGAGGTATCGGGGAACTTGCACCAAACCAAAGAAAAAATCTTGCACGTTTAGGAATAAGAGCCCTTATTTGCGGAACTCTGACAGGATATCTTTCTGCTGCAATCGTTGGAATTTTGTTTAATTAACATAATTTAACCTATTTTACATATACAACAATATAGAATATAATTGAAAAATGGAGATAATCAGAGAGCTTAAAAGTATACCGCATTTATCATTGGCACTAGGTTTTTTTGATGGTTTACACCTTGGGCACCAGGAAGTTATAAAATGCGCAGTAAATTTTGCCAAAGAAAACAACACTAAATCTGCGGTTGTAACATTTTCTGAGCACCCTCGCTGCTATTTAAATAAAAATATTCCTAAATACGTGTTATCAAAAAAAGACAGATATAACATTATGGAAAAACTTGGTGTTGATTATGTTATAGAATTAGACTTTCCTTCTGTTGCACACATGACCCCTGAGCAATATTTAAAAGATGTTTTGGTTAAATATTTTTCTCCAATGGCTATTTCAACAGGTTTTAATCATCATTTTGGTGTAAACAAAGAAGGCGATGTAAAATTCCTTTCGGATCATCAATACGTTTATAACTATATATATTTTGCAACATTGCCGGAAACATTATATGGCGACCCTATAAGCAGTACAGTTATTCGAGGATATATAAGCAAGGGTATAATGTATATGGCAAATGATATGCTTGGCAGAAAATTTTCTGTTAAAGGTAAGGTTATTGAAGGCCAAAAAATTGGAAGGAAAATAGGCTTTCCAACAGCAAATATAAAATATCCTGCTGATATAATAGAACCTGCAAAAGGGGTTTACACAGTGGAAGTAAGATTACAAAACGGGGAAAAACTTAATGCTATTGCTAATTTTGGCACCAAACCAACCGTGTCAAATGAAAAAGAGCCAATATTAGAAGTTCATATTCCTTTCTTCTCTCAGGATTTATACGGACAAACATTGAAGGTTAAATTTTTAAAATTCATAAGACCTGAAATAAAATTTGCAAGTCTTGGAGATCTTAAAGCTCAAATAGTACTTGACCTTCAGGAATTACCGGATTAGGGACATAGAAAAACAGGACTTTGCAAAAAGCAAAGTCCTGTTTTTCCATCGTTAATTTTTATATTTCTAAGTTATCGGAAAGAATATCCATTTCCTGAGCAGATGCATATGCACTATGACAACCGCAATCTGCATAAATAACTTCACCTGTCATTCCGGAAGATAAATCTGATGCAAGGAACAAACCAGCTTTACCGACATCTTCCAATGCAACATTTTTGTTCAACGGAGAACGAGCAACAGCGGCTTTTAGCATTTTTGAAAAACCACCAATACCCATCGCTGCTAAGGTTTTAACAGGGCCTGCAGACAAACAGTTTACTCTTACGCCTTTTGCACCAAGGTCTACAGACAAGAATCTCATTGAAGATTCTAATGCTGCTTTAGCAACACCCATTACATTGTAGCCAGGGACAGAAAGAATAGATCCTAAATATGTCATTGCAAAAATTGATCCACCCTCGTTCATAACAGGTTCTGCATACTTACAAACAGTGACAAGAGAATAAGCACTAATTCCTAAAGCCAAATCCCATCCTGCTTTTGAAGTGTCTATAAATCTGCCTGTCAAATCTTCTTTATTGGCAAAAGCAACAGCATGAATAACAAAATCCAATTTGCCGTATACTTTTTCACATTCATCAAAAACTTTTTTAACGTCTTCTTCTTTTGTAACATCACATTCCATGATGATTTTTGCACCAAAATCCTGAGCAATTGGTCTTACACGTTTTTCCATTGCTTCATTTGCATATGTGAAAGCAATTTCTCCACCTGCATCATGAATTTGCTTTGCGATTCCGTATGCAATACCATGAGTATTACTCACGCCAAAGATTAAACCTTTTTTACCTTTCATTAAATCCATATTTAACTCTCCCTAAAAAATTAAACTACTCGAATATAATAACAAAAACAAATTTTAATAGCAATAAAAAAAAGAGGGTAAATACCCTCATTGGAATTAAGAATAGCTGGAAGTATGAAAAAGATTTTTATACAGTAATTAAACAAAAGAAAAATTACATATACAATTAGACAACAAGGCATAATTACTCAGCTAATATTACAAAAGTTCACTTTGCCTTTTTTTAGAAAAATTTTTATTATAAAATTTTTTTATGGATATTCAAGAAATTAAAGAAGTTTGGGAAAAAGTTAAAAATGAGCTTGAGAAAAATGTTCCTGAGCATGTTTTTAACACATGGATTACTCCACTTGAAGCAGCAGACTATCAAAATAATACTCTTGTACTTTTATCTCCGCAGCAACTTTCAGTTGATATTCTAAAAAAAGACTGGACTAAAATAATTAAAGAATCTGTAAAAAATATATTAGGACAAAATGCATCATATTCTCTAAAATATGATGCAGATGTAGCAGAAAAATATATTAAATCCAGAAAAAAGGTTCTGGCAAAAATTGTATCAGGGCAAAGCGAAGAAGACCTAAAAAAAGAAGATGCAAAACTTTCGCTTGCCCAAATGCAATCACAGGCTAACCTAAATCTAAATTTAAAATTTGATAATTTTGTAGTTGGGGATAATTCCAGATTTGCATATAATGCAGCTTTTTCTGTTGCTAATGCACCATCCAAGAAGTTCAATCCCCTGTTTATATATGGTTCTTCAGGGCTTGGTAAAACTCATCTCCTTCAGGCCATCGGACATCATATAATTTTTAATACAAAGTTAAAAGTAAAATATATCAGAATGGAAGATTATTTTAATGAATGGATAAGATGCTTCCAATCAAACGATCTTCCAAACGGAAAAAGAAAAAATATATGTAACAACAATCAAATCAGGAAATTTCACCAAAAATTTCAAAATATTGATATTTTATTGATGGATGATATTCAGTTTATTGAATCAAAAATGAAGACAATGGAAGACTTCTTCTCAACCTTTGAGGCTTTATATACAAACAATAAACAAATAGTAATCGCTTCTGACAGAAAACCAAAAGATATTCCAACTCTTGATAACAGACTAAGAACACGTTTTGAAATGGGTTTGGTCGTAGACATCGTACCGCCTGATTATGAAACAAGATTTGAAATTGTAAAAGCATACGCTAAAGACCTTGAAACAGACGCTGACGAAGAAGTCTTTGAGTATATTGCACAGAATTTTACAGATAATGTCAGAGAACTAAAGGGGGCATTTAACAAAGTAAGTGCATACGCAGAATTTATGAATACAGGAATAAATATTGAAACTGCACAAAAAGCATTGAAACTTGAAATTAAGAAAAAAGATTTTACTCCTATGTCTGTAGCTCAAAAGGTAGCCCAATACTATGAAATAACAGTTAAAGATTTGAAAGGCTCAGCAAGACAACAGAAAATTGCAAAAGCACGACATATTGCGATATATTTATCAAGAGATTTATTACAGGCAAGTTATGAATCTATAGGAGACTTCTTTAATAAAAAGCATACCACTGTTATGTACTCTTGCGATACAATTAAAGAAAAGCTCAATACAGATCCAAACCTGCGTTCTGAAATTGAAAATATAAAGAATTTAATAAAGGAATAACATGTACGACTATATAAAAGGTTTTTTTACATACAAAAACGTAAATTCAAAAGGATGTTTTGCGACTGTTGAAGCAGGCGGAGTAGGGTATAGCCTTGAAGTAATGGAAAGAGATTATCTGAATTTTCCGGAAGAAAACACCGAAATAAAAGTTTTTACAGTATTGATACACAGAGAAGATAAAATGAGTCTTTGCGGATTTCTTAGACGAGAAGACAGAGATATTTTTAATATTTTAACTTCTGTATCCGGTGTCGGTTCAAAAATGGCACTAACATTACTCAATTCTTTTAAAGTATCAGACCTTATAGGATTTGTTATTGATGGCGATTACAAAGAAATAACAAAAGCCAAAGGAGTCGGACCAAAATTAGCACAAAAAATAGTTTTAGAACTTAAAGATAAACTGATTTCATATCAGGGAACAACTACTGATATAAAAACCACAAGTGCAAATATTGTTAACACTTCAGATTCTGAAGCGGCAGATGCTAAAAATGTACTTTTATCTCTGGGATATGAAAAAGATGAAGTAAAAAATGCTATAGAAAAAGCCATAACATCACTTCCTCAAAAAACTTCTGCAGAAGAAATTCTCAAAAAATCCCTGCAACTACTGTCGTTATAACTTACATTAAAGGCAAATATACCATAACAATAAATGCGGCAACTACAAGAGACGGACCGTATGGAATTGGATAACCGTCAGATTTTTGCGTTTTTATCCCTTTTAATATTTCAGAACATACAAAAAATGCAAGTAACATTAAAACAAGCGAACTTGCACACATTATATACAAATTATCCATCCAGCCTGCTTCTCTTGCATATAAATACGTTCCTGCATACAGCACAAACGCAAACAAACCTGACAATATAAACCAATTTTTCTCTAATACAAGCCTCTTTATATACAATGGCAACAAAACTACAACAGGCAAAATCGCACTTATTATAAACACCATCCCCAGTACTAGCATTATACTGCTAAAAGAAGAATATAACGGAAAGTTTCCAAATAATGCGCCGATAACACTGCCTATCCCGGCGGCAATATATGAATCCCCATCACCAAAACCATCTTTTTTTAGAATATATGAAGATCCTCGCCTTAAAATCTCCATAACCCCGAATGCAACAATTCCTGCCCCTATGGAAAACAAAATAGGACAAGATAAAAATAAATTAAAAGTTATATTTGGAGCTCCAAGTTCTCTTGTATAAAATATTATATTTAGAATCGCCATCAAAATACTGTATATAACCCCTGAACCAATCAACAGATATGTATGCAAATTATATACCATCATCTCCTTGATATCAGTCCCTGCGATAATTATAAACAAACATGAAACAACAACAACAAATATATAATTTATAATTTGAACCCAAGATATAGGATTTAATACACTTAAACCAAAAAGCGGATCAAAAGGAACGCAAAATCTTATAAACAACCATACAAAAATACAACCGGTTATAAATTCAACAAACGGATACTGCAAACTTATGTGCTCTTTACAATATGCACACTTCCCTTTCAAAAACAGATAGGATAACAATGGGATATTATGATACCACTTTAAAGGATTTTGACATTTAGGACACTTCGATCCGGGGAATACAATAGATTCCTCACTAACAGTCCTTAAAATTACGACATTTAAAAAACTTCCTACAACTAAACCTATTATAAAAATAAAACCTAATACCACTAACGATAATAACATCTCTCCTCCTGTATATTAATCCTCTTGCGTTATTATATTATACATGTTGTTTAAAGCTCTTTTAATTAACCTGCCGACATGCATAGCTGAAATGCCGATTTGCTCTGCAATATCTTTTTTGGTCATTCCCGTAATATAATATTTACAAATAATATCACGTTCCAGACTTGAAAGTTTTGATAATGCATATTCCAAAACTTTTTTATTTTCATATTTCTCTTCATAATTGTATTCATTTTGAGGCTGTAAAACATCTAATAATGTTTCGATACCATCCGGAGAATATATTTTTTGATCAAGAGAAACTATATTTTTAACCATTTCACCATTTATAATTTCTTCAACCTTATTCACTGACAAATTGGTCATCTGCGAAATCTGTTTTAAATCCGGAATACTCCCGGACAGACCGGAAGCCTCTTCTATAGCCTCTCTGACTTTTAAAATATCAGATGATGATTCTCTTGGAGGCTTGACAATATTTGACTTATCTCTCAAATATTGTAGTATTTTTCCCTTTATAAACTTTGATACGTAAGTTTTGAAACTGCCTTTTTCTATAACTTTATATGTTCCAATAGCTTTTAAAACACCTATCGCACCAACCTGAACCAAATCCTCCCTTGATATTGAAACAGGTAGCGGATAAATTGATGCGACAATCTTTTTTACAAGTTTTAAAGATTCTTCAACCAAATTCAAATATAAAACCTGCTTTTTCTTCAAATCAGCTTCTTTTTTATAACTAATTATAAGTCCTTCAAGTCTGTCTAAATCTGATGTTTTATATTCCACAACAAAACTCCCGACGATGCTATCGTACCACAAAATAGTGTTTATATCCATTGTTTAAAAATATTTAATATTAAACAAACATGACATTTTTTTATGGTAAAATCAATATTAGTTTAGTTTAAACAGGAGTATCAAATGATAACAATAAAAGATGTTGAACACGTAGCAAAGCTAGCAAGACTTGAACTAACAGAAGAAGAAAAAGTTTTATATACAAAACAACTTGGAGATGTTTTGAAATACGTTGATCAGATGAATGAAGTTGACACTTCTAATGTAAAACCTATGACTCAAGTTGTAGAATTTTCAAACGTCATGAGAGAAGACATTCCAAATCAGGAAATATCAAAAGAAGCACTTATGTCTAACGCTCCTGATGAAGAAAACGGTTTCTTTAAAGTTCCAAAAATAAATTAATCAAAAACATTTTTATTAACAGAGGAGTGAATTGTGACAAAATATATTTTTATCACAGGCGGGGTAGTGAGTTCCTTGGGAAAAGGAATTGTTGCTGCATCTTTAGGTAAATTATTAAGATCCAGAGGGTATAGTGTTATAAATCAGAAATTTGACCCGTATATAAATGTTGATCCCGGGACAATGAGCCCGTTTCAGCACGGAGAAGTTTTTGTAACAGATGACGGCGCAGAAACAGATCTTGACCTGGGTCACTATGAAAGATTTACGGACACTGATTTGTGTAAATATAATAATGTTACATCAGGCAGTATCTACCAAACAGTAATAGAAAAAGAAAGACGAGGAGATTATCTAGGCGCAACTGTACAGGTAATCCCACATATTACAAATGAAATTAAATCAAGAATTGTCGGAGCAACAAAACAATTTAATCCTGATTTTCATATTATTGAAATCGGAGGAACAATCGGAGACATTGAAAGTTTACCTTTCATTGAGGCTATCAGACAATTTAAAACTGAAAAAGGTATCGGTAACGCAATATCTATTCATTGTACGCTTTTGCCTTATCTTCCGACATCCGGAGAATTAAAAACAAAACCTTCTCAGCATAGTGTTAATGTGTTAAGAAGCTACGGACTTCAGCCTGAAATTTTAGTTTGCAGAACAAATAAAAGCATTCCAAAAACTGAACGGGAGAAGCTTGCATTATTCTGCTCAATTGCTAAAGATGCGGTAATTGAATGCAAGGATATGAAAACTATTTACGAAGTTCCGTTAGCCCTGGAAGAGCAAGGGTTATGCACAGTTGCACTCAAAATGCTTGGAATGAAAGATAAAAAACCAAACCTTTCTTCATGGGAAAAACTTATAGACAGAATAAAACATCCGACCAAGACTATAAAAGTTGCAATTGCGGGAAAGTATACAAAGTTATCGGATGCATATATTTCGGTTGTTGAATCATTGAAGCATGCCGGATATGCAAACTCTGCAGCAATTGATATCAAGTGGATAAATTCAGAAGAATGTGTTGATTATCAAAATTGTCAAAAAATGCTTTCGGAAGTAGATGCTGTTGTTGTTCCCGGAGGTTTTGGAGTAAGAGGAATTGAAGGGAAATTAAATGTTATAAAATATGCAAGAGAAAACAACCTCCCGTTTCTCGGATTATGTTTAGGACTTCAATGTGCAGTTATTGAATACGCAAGAAATGTATTGGGACTAAAAGGCGCAAATTCAAAAGAATTTGATGAAAACCCGCAAGATCCTGTAATAGATCTTATGTTAGAACAAAAACATGTGAAAGGGTATGGAGGCACCATGCGATTAGGCGCATATGATTGCCACCTGTTAAAAGGTTCTAAAGCATATAAAGCATACGGAAAAGAAATAATTTCAGAACGCCATAGACACAGATATGAAGTAAATACAGAATATCACAAGGCATTGAAAGATGGAGGTTTAGTCCTTTCAGGGCTTTCACCTGACGGGATGCTTGCAGAAATAGTAGAACTTCCAAAACTTGATTGGTTTGTTGCATGCCAGTTCCATCCGGAGTTCAAATCAAGGCCGGACAAACCTCATCCTTTATTTAAAGGCTTGATTGATGCAGCATTAAAGAAAAGAAAATAAGAAGATTTTTATAAGGAGTAACAATGAGCGAAAATTTTGAACTTAGAAAATTTAATACTTTCAATTTACTAAATTTAGCATTAGGATTTTTAGGTTTGCAATTTGCATGGCAAATGAGAATAATTTTATCCGGTCCGGTAACTGAAAATCTTGGAGCTACTCCGTGGTTATATGGTCTTATATGGCTTGCAGGCCCCTTTACAGGAATGGTTGTTCAACCGTTAGTCGGCGCGCTGTCAGATAAAACAAAATCTAAATTTGGAAGAAGAAGACCATATCTTCTTGGGGGTGCAATTATCGCATCAATCGCTTTATGGTTATTCCCAAATTCCGGAAACATCGCAAATATCTTTGGAAATACATTTGGGGTAGATCTTCCTACATGGAGCGGCTTACTCATTGCGGCAATATTTATATGGATAATTGATGCATGTATCAATATTGCTCAAGGCCCATATAGAGCACTGATACCTGATGTTGTTATTCCTGAACAGCATTCTCTTGCAAATTCATATATTAGTCTGGCTATTGGCTTAGGATCAGTTGTTGCAGCGGCAACTGCCCCATTTTTAAAATATGTATGCGGAATTCAAATGTCTATAACTGCACAATTTGTAATGGCGGCTTTAGCTTTTACTCTTGCAATGATTTGGACATGTATAACAATAAAAGAAAAAAGTACGGCTAAAGACACAAATATTCCGGAAAAACAAACTGATACAAAATTTACTCAGGCAATGAAAGAGTTCTTTGCACTTTCTCCAGAAGTCTCAAAAATTTGCACAATGCAATTTTTTACATGGATTGGCATGATGTGTATGATGATATTTTTTACAAATTTTGCAATTCATACAGTTTTTGGGGTTCCGGACCTTACAAAAATCAGCAGCGATTTACAGGCACAATATAGTGCAACAGTAACAACTGCAACAAATTATTCATCTATATGTTTTGCAATATTTAATCTTATATGTTTTATTATTGCCATACCAATAGGGATTCTTGCCGGGAAATTCGGCAACAAAAAAATTCATATAATCTCCCTATTATCAATGGTTTGTGCGTATTTAATTATGGGCATCTTTAAAACAAATCCTGTAATAGTTGGATTTGGAATGGCTTTATCAGGAATCGGATGGGCAAGTGTTTGTGCATTACCGTTTGCAATGCTTTCTCAATATATAAAACCCGGGACCGAAGGTTCTGTAATGGGTATATTTAACATTTTTATCGCTGGCCCACAGGTGTTAGTTTGCACTCTTGTTGCATGGATTATAGAAAAATCCGTTATCAATAGCGGAAACCTTTTAAATTATCACTATGAATACACATTTTTTATAGGCGCTCTATGTCTTTTGATATCAGCATTTATCACAAGTGCCATTAAGACAGAAAAAAATTAAATACATAAATTTATATGAGCATTTTTATCTAAAATTTGAACAGTTTTCAATAATTCTTGTTCAAATTTTGGTTGTGCCAACATATATGATTCATGACTATTTGGTAAAAATATAACCCCAAATTCTTTTTCTCCGAACAAATATCTGCTTCTTACATAATCTGCAACCCTAATTTTTGAGTTCATATCTGTTCCGACTTCATATGTTTTATGCCCGGCACAACATGCTCCCCGAAACTTTAACGCCATTACCAGATCTCTAACCCTGGCATAATCATCGGTTGAAAGTTTGATTCCATTATATGAAATCAAATTTGAATTTTGAAATCTTTTTACATTCATACTAAATTTGAAACAAAACAAAAAATTTTTTGCTATAACACTAGCCAATTTTTGTAACAGAAAAATTATTTTTACATTTATTTACAAAACTTATAATATTATTAAAATAATAATTTAGAAGTTTTATAAAAATCATGATAGTTTTACCAGTAAATACATTAAATTTTGGAAGAAACAATACAGGAATACAAAATATAAGCACATCAAATAGTATCCACTACAAAAAAGTATTGCATCAGGACACAATATCTTTTACCGGCGTAGGGGGAAATGGTAATCTTCTTAAGATGTTATGTATTTATCAAATTCCGGATATGTACACCGGGCAGATATTGCTACCTCCAAAGACCTTGGAAAATATACAACGAAACAAGATTTTTTATAAACCTTTAAAAGAACTAAATGAAATATTGGGCAAATATGAGGATTATTTCTGCCCAGTTGAAAAAAAAATATTTCAGACCTTAAAAAAACTCGGCAAAAATCATCCCGATTATACACTTGATTGGGCCTTAAAAAGCTTGTATAAAAATCAGCAAAAAAGATTATTAGATATTCAACGTCCAATTTTTGAAGAACTTATTAATATAGCATGCGAAATGCCAAGAAAAGAGTTTGGGGAGTTTATGGATCTTATAAAAATTACAAATAAGAAATTAGCAAAAGACCCTGTTATTACGCCTTTTAGTGAAAAAGAATTTATATACAAACTGAGAAGATTAGCACTCCCTATTAAAACACTCAATTATTTAAGAGAAACCAGAGATATAAACAGAATTATACAGGCTGCAAAAAGCGTTTATTATGTAGAACTTTCAGAAAAAAGTAAAATATTTGGGACCGGAAAAAATAAAAGATCAAAAAAATATAAACTTGCATATCAAATGCAACCGGAAATAATAAAGAAAAATTCTGAAAAATTTAAAATTATCAGAGATATTTTTGAAAAGACGTCACTTAAAAACAACAAAGAGCTTATTAAACTATTTAATGACACAAGCTCAAGAATACATGGTTTTCCTGCTATTGAACCATTTCAGAGAAAAACATTTATATATGATTTAAAACAAATAACAAGAAAACTAAAAGATCGAGAATTGGCACACAAACTCATAAATAAAGCATCTTTACTTCCGACCTCAACAAATAATACATCTGCATTCATCGTAAAATATGCAAACGAGAACTGCGGTACAATTGGGTTTCAGTTGATGAAGGGTTCTTTATGTTCTGTTGATCATCTCCTAGCAAGAAATAATGGGGGCAAAAGTAAATTATTTAATTATGGTCTTTGTTCCGCATACATAAACGCTGAAAAAACAAATATATTTTTTGATCAATGGGTTAGAATGCATCCGGAAACCCGAGAAAATTGTCAAAAATACGTCGATAAGTTAATCGAATTATATAATAATGGAATTTTTGAAAAAATCAGCAAGAGTACAGCAAAAAAAGATAGTCTTACTGTTGATTACATATATGATTTTGCAGAGACAATTAAAAACATATCTCCAAAAGAAAATCCGATTATTTTAGACTTGAGCAAATTAAAAGACTAAGATTTACGCAATCTTTCTATAAAATTCTTCATTCTTTCCATCGCAACTTTTAATTTTTCCAGAGAATAAGCATATGAAATTCTCAAAAAGCCTTCTCCACTACAACCAAAAGCTGTACCCGGAACCGCTGCAACTTTTTCTTCCTGCAAAAATCTTGTAGCAAACTCTTCACTGGTTAAACCAAATTCCCTAATACATGGAAACACATAAAATGCGCCAAATGGCTCGAAACATTCTAACCCCATCTCTTTAAAAGAATTTAATAAGAATCTTCGTCTTTGGTTGTATGACTCCCGCATTTTTGCGACATCTTCATCTCCGTTTTTCAGAGCTTCCACAGCTGCATATTGGCTAATTGTCGGAGCACACATTATTGCATATTGATGAATTTTTGTCATCTGTTTTATCAAATTTTCAGGACCACAAGCGTAGCCAAGCCGCCAGCCTGTCATCGCATAAGACTTTGAAAATCCGTTTATCAGTAATGTCCGTTCACGCATTCCTTCTATAGTGGCAATTGAGAAATGTTTCCCTTTATAAGTTAGTTCAGAATATATCTCATCCGAAATTATAAAAAGATCATTTTCAATAATTACCTTTGCTAATTTTTCCAAATCATTTTTATCCATAATCGCACCGGTGGGATTATTTGGATAAGGAAGAATCAAAATCTTTGATTTATCGGTAATTGCAGCCTCTAATTCCTCTGCTGTCAACTTAAAATTATGTTCATTTTTTAAATTAATTATTACATTCACTCCCCCGGCAAGAGATGAACAAGGAGCATAAGAAACATATGACGGCTGCGGAATTATAACTTCATCACCGGGATTTATCATTGCTCTAAGTGCGATATCAATAGCTTCAGAACCTCCGACAGTTACGATAATTTCTTTGTCAGAATTATATATAATACCTTGAGTTCTTTTGATATAACTTGAAATTTCTTCACGTAAAGACTTTAAGCCTGAATTAGAAGTATAGAAAGTTCTGCCTTTTTCAAATGAATAAATTCCTTCTTCACGAATATGCCAAGGAGTCTCAAAATCCGGTTCACCAACCCCTAGCGAGATAGCATCTTTCATCTCGCTCACAATATCAAAAAACTTCCTTATGCCTGATGGCTGAATTTGTGTAACCTTATCTGATAAAAAATTCCTCACGGAGTAACGACCTCTCTTGAATCTTCTTTTTCTTCATCCAAAATTGTTCCGTGTTCTTTGTATCTTTTTAGCACAAAATGAGTCCCCGTACTCAATACATTGTCTAATGTTGATAATTTATCAGATACAAAAGCAGCAATTTCTTTCAGAGATTTTTCTTCTAATGTTACCATCAAATCAAAACCTCCGGAAATAAGATAAACTGATTTTACTTCCGGATAATTATAAATTCTTTGAGCAATTTTATCAAAGCCTTGTCCGCGCTGCAATGTAACACGAACTTCTATTATTGCAGAGACTTTTTCAATAGAAGTTTTTTCCCAGTCGATCAATGTATGATACCCACAAATAACTCTTTCTTCTTCGAGTTTTTTATTTTCTTTTTCAACATCTATTTCTTCTTTTCCCAACAATACCGCAAGTTCACTAATTCCGATACGGCTGTTTTTTTCAATCAAACTAAGCAACTGTTCTCTCATTTAATACTCCTTATTTCTGCCATTGTAGCATATTATTTAAATTTTGTGAAATAAAAAATCCCTTGACTAAAATCTTGTCAGGGTTTAACATTAAGGCAAAAGGAATAAAATTATGGATAACAAAGTTTTACAAAAACGCACAATCACTGTAATTGTTATAACAGTTTTGATGATGTTTGCAGAGATATATTATGGCTTTGTTACAAATTCAATGTCTCTTATGGCCGACGGATTCCATATGGGGACCCATGTTCTGGCTTTTGCAATTACACTTTTAGTATGCTTTATTGCAACAAAATTTAAAGACCGAGAAATAAAACTGAATGCCCTTGGAGGGTATACAAGCGCGATACTGCTTGGCTTGACAGCATTTGGCATAATTTGGGAATCTATAGAACGTTTTTTTAAACCTCTTGCTATCTCGTTTGGAGATGCAATTTTTGTTGCCGTTCTTGGCTTAATTATAAATCTTGTATGCCTGGCAATAATGAGAGGGGAGAACCCTTTTCATAAGCACCAGCATTGCAGTTGTAGTCATCATCACGACGAAAATTTGAATTTCAAAGCTGTATACTTACATATAGCTGCGGATATCATGACTTCTGTTCTTGCGATAACAGCACTTATGCTTGGTAAACATTTTGGATGGGCATTTCTTGACCCTATTATTGGGATTTTTGGAGGATGCGTAATTGCTAAATGGGCTCTAGATTTACTGCTTAAGTCCTCTAAAATTATACTCGATTTAACAGATTAGTTTTATTATCCAGCTTTTTCATTATTTTTGTAAAAAAAGGTTTACTTTTATATTTATTCTCAGCTAATTTATTATTTATTTTTCGGGCGTAAATCAATTTTACTTCCCTTACTTTGTCTACTTTCATTTTTATAATTTCCTATGGGTAATATTTTTTTATAAAACTTCCATCGGCTCAATTTCTACATCTATAATATGGGGGCCTTTTTTTGAAAAGATAGTTTTATAAATATCTTCAAGTCTGTCTGATGATTTTACAAAGGTATAATCAATATCGTATGCCTGTGCAATCTTTTTAAAATCAGGATTTAAAATTTTTGTCTGATAATATCGGGCGTTAAACCTCTTTTGCTGTAACTGTCTTACCATTCCAAGATATCCGTTATTTAAAATTATTATTTTTAAATCAAGATTATACTCTTTACAAAGGATCAATTCCTCGAGGTTCATTTGAATAGAACCATCGCCACTTATACAAACAACAGTTTTATCTTTTTGCGCAATACATGCACCTATAGCAGCAGGTAAACCAAAACCCATAGTCCCAGATCCTCCTGAAAGTAATATTTTTCTTTCCGGATTTATATTCAAATTTTGGACTGCAAATATCTGATGCTGACCAACTTCAGACGTAAAAATAACATCCTTATCTTCTGTACAAGCATTCAGAGTTTTTAGAACTTCAAACGAATGGCGCAGATTTGAGATCTTTTTAGACGACTCATTGTCATTTTTATATACTCTTGCCATTTCCAGCCATTGGGTATACTTTAAAGTATTTGGTAATTTTTTATTTAGACTCTCTATAAAACACTTTATGTCGGCAGCAATAGAATATTTTGGAGAATAAACACGTCCAAGTTCTTTTTTATTTATATCAACCTGAATAATTTTATTATCAAGATTTCCACCAATTTTACAAGTTATTCTATCGTTTAACCTTGCACCTAAAGAAATTATCAAATCAGACTTTTCAACAATTTCATTAGCACTATTATCCCCGAAAATTCCCAACTGTCCAATGTAGTGAGAATCACTCTGATCAAAAGCACCCAAACCCATCATTGTAGAAACAAACGGGATATCCGTATTTTGTATTAATTGACCAAACTCTCGGCTTGCGCCGGCATGATTAACACCCCCGCCAACAATTACCAACGGAAATTTTGATTTAGATATTTCATATACAATTTCTGACAAATCAAGATTTTCCAGATTTTCATCAATATCTTTATAATTAAGTCCTTCTGTATAGTCAGCTTTTTCTAATAAAACATTCTTTGCCAAATCAACTACAACAGGACCTTTTTTCCCGGACATCGCAATTTTATATGCTTCAAATAAAGTTTTTTGAATATCACATGCTTTGGTTATCTGAAAAGTTTTTTTAGTACAAGACTTAGTAATATCACATATATTTGCTTCCTGAAAAGCATCTTTTCCTATCAAATTTGAAGAGACCTGACCGGTTAGAACAATTAAAGGATATCCGTCTAAGTATGCATTTACAATTCCAGTGACAGTATTTGTCGCACCGGGACCGGACGTAACCAAAACAACCCCGCATTTCCCGGAAACTCTGGCATACCCCTCAGCTGCATGTACTGCAGCCTGCTCATGACGAACGAGAATATGCTTTATATCAGCCTGCTTACCCAATTCATCATATAAGGCTAAGACTATTCCTCCCGGATAACCAAAGATTGTATCGGTTCCGAGAGTTTTCAATGTCTCAATTATAATTTGAGACCCTGTAAGGGTTTTTGTATTTTTCTGGGTAATCATATTAAATATCCCTTTTTCATACCGAGTCTATCACAGAAACATTTAATAAACAACAAAAAGAGCAGAAATTTAACAATCTCTGCTCTTCTTTAACAATTTTTTAAAAATTACTTTTTAAAAGTGAACGCATTTTTCCAGAAATTCTTTTGATTTGTCCAGAAAGATTTTTGTTCATTTACTGCATTTGTATATGCTGCTTTTTGATCTGCAATAGCTTTTTCTCTTGCTTTTTGTTGTTTTTCTAATTCTTTTTGTCTTTTTTCTGCTGCCTTTTGAGCTTCTTTTTGTCTTTTTTCTGCAGCTTTTTGAGCATCTGTTTGTGCTTTGATTACATCACTTTCAGCTTTTGTAACTTTGTTTGCAGCATTAGTTAATGCATTTGAAGTTTTGTTCAAGGCATTAGTAAAAGCGTTTGCACTATATGCAGGTGCACACAATGACACTACTGACAATGCCAATAAAGATACTACTAATTTTTTCATTCGTTTTCTCCTTTCTCTGCGGATTTTTCCCCTGACGGAGAGTTTGAAACTTCCTCCTTATTACTTGGATCAAAATCCTTTAACTTATCTCGCTTTATATTAAGTCTTTTTTGATAAAACTCCAAATCTCTTTCTTTTTTTCTCTGTTTTTCTTTAAGCTTTTTGATTTTAAAAACATCTTTTGCATATTTTTTCTTATTTTTTTGTTTTAAACGATATGCATTATCCTCTTGTTTTGAAACTTTTTTTAACTTTCGCGGATTAATTTGTTCAATTTTTTCAAGTCCCTGAGTAGACTTCACTTCTTCGGTCTTTGAAAGAACAGAGCATGCTCCAAAACTTACTAAAAACACCATCATAATAGCATAGACAAAAAATTTGTTCATAACAAAAAATTACTCCAAAGATGAATATTTTTCAAGAATTTCATTTATTCCTTTTTTCGCAATATTAAAAATTTTAATCATATCTTCAAATTCGTACGGTTCACCCTCTGCCGTAGTTTGGAATTCTATTATTTTACCACTCTGAGTTAAGACAATATTTGAATCAACCTGGGCATGAGAATCTTCTTCATAATTCAAATCTAACCTTACATCTCCATCCACAAGCCCTGCAGAAATAGCAGCAATTGGTTCAATGATAGGATTTTGCTTTAATGTTCCATCCGCAAGAAGTTTTTTAACTGCTTCTCGCAGGGCTACAAAGCCACCACATATACTTGCAGTCCGGGTTCCACCATCTGCTTGAATAACATCTGCATCAATAGTTATTATCAAGTCAGGGATTTTTTCTAAATCGACACAAGCCCTTAAACTTCTGCCAATTAATCTTTGAATTTCTTGTGTTCTGCCGGATATTTTTGTGCGTTCTCTTTGGCATCTTGTTGAAGTTGAAGAAGGCAGCAATGAATATTCTGCCGTTAACCAGCCTCTTGGGTCTTCTTTATCCATCCATTTGGGTTTCCCCTCTGCAACTGTTGCTGTTGTTATTACTTTTGTGTCTCCAAATTCTACCAAAACAGAACCAAGGGCATGTTTTGTATAATTGGTAGTGAATTTTATTGTTCTTGTTTCATCATTTTTTCTATTTTCTATTCTCATATTACCCCCTGTAATCATAATCCCATATATATATTTGCCCACAATATTTACATACTGCATGTTCATTCATAAACTGTAAATCCGGAACGAAAACATAACCATCAACAGTTATTTCTATATCTCCATTTTCTTTATATCTCTGCGAAAAATTTTTATCACCCATATAATCCGGTGAAAACATCAATTCAAATTTATCTTTAGACTTACAATTTTTACAAATAAACATTATTCTTTATCCGTATTTTTAGAAATGGTTTTCTTATATTTTTTACCTGAAGACTTTGGCTGCCCCAGCTTTATATCTGATAAATTCTTATACCACAAAGAATAGCATATACTTCTTATAGGAAGAGTAAACTCTGAAACGATTATGCTGACAAAAGAGGTCATAACCATAACAGATATCATATTAACTGTAATATTTACAGGAATATTTAAATATTCAAAACCTCTGTTTATCACCCTCAAAGGCATTGCATCACCGATAAAATCAAAATTTGATGCAATAATGTCTGTCAAATGCAAATAATCAAAAATAACAGTAACCCCTTGTGTAATTATGTAGATAGAGAAAAACACGAGAAATAACATCAAAACAAAAGTTCTGCCCCAATCGCCTTTAACAAGTTCAAAACTTCTTTTAAAACATTCTTTTGGAGAAAGTTCCGGCTCGAAGGTGAAAACCTGAAATATAAGTATTAAATATATCCAAACTATCATCGGAGGTACTAAACCAAAAACAGGAATAACTCCGCAAATTAAAGCACATAAAGACAATATCCCAACAATAAGAAGAAATACTATATATTGCCCGGCCCTTCTTGTTGCAACCTCATTATGAGAGCGAAAATCGTAAACTCTGCCGGTTGTCCATGCACCTTCAGTCATAGAGTTCAATGCTACATATGCAACCATATAATCCCAAAAAGCCTTGAAAAATATTAACAAACCCGGAAGGGTCAGAAGTAAAATATACAATAGAGCCATTGACGGACTTGTTGCTTTTTGAGCTACTTTATCAGAAAAACCCAATGCCAATCCAAAACACAATCCCAAACCCAAAATCTGCCCAAAAACAGGGAAAAGCATATAGACAACAAACTTGTCTATGTTTGAAAAATATATTTTAACCCCTTTTCCTATTACATACCATATACTATTCTTTACTTTATCCTTGGACATATATTCTCCTTCATTGTATTATTATTCTATTACAAATGAGGGTAAAGATAAAGCAAATATGAAAAATTATTCAGAAATAATCAAATCTCTGACAAAAGAAGACTATACTAACAAAAATGCAAATTTACATATACACACAAAATTTTCAGATGGAAGAGCAGATTTTGAAGATATAATTGCACAGGCAAAAAACAATAATTATAAAGTAATAGCAATTTCAGACCACAATACAGTTGAAGGGCACCGTAAAACACAAGATGATATCCTGATTCCGGCTGTTGAATTTGATGTTTGGTACAAATATATATTCTTACATCTGCTTGCATACGGAATAGATGTTAACCATCCTGATATGCAAAAATTCTACGCAAGAAATAAAAAAGAAACAGAATGGGATATTATAAGATTTTTCTCTAATCGTAACCTCAAGGATCTAATTTCCGCAATCCACAATGCCGGAGGGATAGCAGTCATAGCCCACCCTGCCTGCTGTTGGGCTTTAGACATGGATAAATTTATAAAAGATTTAAAAGACATCGGACTTGACGGGGTCGAAGTTTATTATCCATACCCACGATGGAGAAAATATATGAAATTTGCCACTGTTGAAGAAATCGAAAATATTGCAGACAAGTATAACCTCATAAAAACAGGAGGAACAGATTTGCATGGGGAAAAACTTTAAAGATTAATTAACAGGCCTAGTTTCGATGTAATCTGTGTTAATAGAATAACTATCTTCTTGCTTTATATTTAAGTTATTTACAATATTTGCGCGTTTTTTACGGAAAAGCATATCTACAAAAGCTTCCAAACGGGTAACAAAACCGGCCTCTCCAGTTTGTTCATCTATTGTAAGATTCAGTAAAGGTTTTCCAAACTGTTTTGCTTTTCTGGTAATTCTTTCTATCATTAAAGAATCAGGACCACAACCAAATGCAGTAATAGTGATAATACCGTCAATTTTGTTATCTTTAAGGTAATGACCAGCCGTTCCTGTCATTTCGTCTTCGTTTGCCCAATATTTTTCGTTTCCTAAACTTAAAATACCTTCATCTAACTGCTCTGAAGACAATTGTAATGAAGTGCAAACTTTTACATCCATTTTTTCAAGTTTGTCTAAAATCTTCATACAAACTCGCTCGTCATAAAGATTATACCCATGACCAACTAACGCAATTGAGATCGGATATTCTTTAACAGAATTTGTAATTACAACTTTTCCCTGCAGAGCATAACTCAAGGCCTTAGAATAACTCATTCCGGATTTTGTCATTACATGAAAATTGTTATAGCATCTCCAACCTGCTTTAGAAGCACGTTTTATTAATTTTATATCAGTAATTCCAAACGGAGCAACGCATTCAGATAAGAACTCATATAACCCTTGATTTTTTTCAGATTTATCCAATGTTGCCTCAATCATATTGAATGGTTCTTTTACAACATTTCTTATCAAATCAGGCAAACCTCTTATTTTTGAGCAATTGTATATCTTATGATCAATAGACTGTAAAGAAGGAATAAAAATATTTTTTACACCTTTTTTTATCAAATTAAGCACATGACCCACATATACTTTTATTGGTAAACAAGT
Source organism: uncultured bacterium (assembly GCA_902766395.1). GTDB lineage: Bacteria > Cyanobacteriota > Vampirovibrionia > Gastranaerophilales > Gastranaerophilaceae > Zag111. Next base: position 10,740 of record CACXDL010000063.1, on the reverse strand, counting down.
TTCAGTAACAACAAGTCCGGCACCTTCAGACATAGTCTGTTTTGTGGTAACATCAGACAAAACTATCTTTATGCCCAAATCATTGAAAAAACCGTAATAAAACGGATAATTCCCATAAAACGACATCGCTCTTGGAATCCCTATTACTTTTTCTTGAGAACTTTTATTTTTCATGCTTCTTTATCCCTAATTTATACTATTGTTATAATAGCACAAAATATTTTTTTTTGCCTTTTTCACAGATTTTGAAAAATTGATTAATATTTCTTAATATTTTATAAAAAAAGAGCAATCAATAATCAAAAAAAAACTTTATTTAAGTATAGGAATGTCAAAGGATTAATTTCTCAATCAATAGGATATTACAAAATCAAAATCAATAGGGAGGCAACCTGATGGGTGTTGGCGCAGAAGACTACATAGACAAAATGTTGGTACAGAAGTACCAGGAAGAAAAAGTTGATAACCATGAGAATATGGAATCAATGGTAGACCCAAACAAAATGCTTGAAGCAATGAATGATTATGCCGCAACTCTGCGAAATATGATGGAATTGCGACAGAGGCTGAATATTGCATGTTATGCAATAAATGCAAGAACTGCAAGATATCAAAAAACCCTGGGTCAAAGATAAAGTTTTGGTTTCCTTGTTTTTGATAAAATAAATTTGTTAAAAATAAGGAGACTCAAATGGGAAAAATTATCCTAGGCTCTTGCTCTCCGAGAAGAGCAGACATTCTTAGAAAATTGAATTTTGATTTTGAAATCGTTCCGTCCTCTTATGTTGAAGAACATGATCGGACGGATTTCTCTTATGATTTTGTAGAAAATCTTGCATACAATAAAGCTTTATATGTTGCAAAAGATCTCCACGAAGAAGGGAAAAATATAAATGTTTTAGGTGCCGACACAATCGTTGTAGTTGATAACAAAATACTTGGCAAACCAAAAACCAAGCAAGAAGCATTTGATATGCTGGCAAATCTTTCCGGAAGAACACACTTTGTTGTAACCGCTGTTGCAATTGTTAATTCAGAAACGCTAAAATACAACGTCAAATCCGAAACAACATATGTTACTTTTGAAGAACTTACAAAAGAACAAATAGACTTCTACATTGAGACTTTTAAACCTTTTGACAAAGCTGGTGCATACGGAATACAGGAAATGCCCGCTGGATATATAAAAAAAGTTGAAGGAGACATAGATAATGTTATTGGACTCCCATCAAATCTTGTTTTAAAAATGATCAAGGAAGCGATATAATCGCTTCCTTATTTTATGAACTATGCAGAAAATTAGTCAGAAATTAAACCATACCTTCTTTTACTGCTTTAACAGCAGCCTGCACACGGTCATTTACACACATCTTTTGTAAAATTGAACACACATGAGCTTTTGCAGTATGAACACTAACAATTAATTCTTTTGCAATCTCAGTATTACTTTTACCCGCAACTAAGTGTTTCAGAACTTCACTTTCTCTCTCCGTCAAAGGAACTTTTACATGATTTGAGCCCCCATCACCAACTAACGCAGTATTATCAATATGAGGGAATGATTTTAATGCCAAGCCTGCAACCAATGGATCAATCCAACATACACCTTCACTTACATCCCGGACAACATCTGCCAGTTTTTCTGGATCAATATCTTTAAGACAATAAGCATTCGCTCCTGAACTTAAAGCTGCAACAACCTCTTCCTCCCGATCATGTGAAGTCAACGCAATTATTTTTACATTTTTATCAAATTCTCTCACCTTGATTATGGCTTCTATACCATTCATCTTAGGCAAACCCAAATCCATTAATACAACATCCGGCATTTCCTTTTTAATCATTTGAATACCTGATTCTGCATCCTCGGCTTCTGACACAACATCTATGTCAGGATTTGAATTTAAAGCACATCGTAAACCTACCCTTGTTAATTTAAAGTCGTCAACAATAATCACCTTAATACACTTTTCTGTAGTAAGCATATCTACTTTTCTCCTCTTTTCGTCTAATGTAATACTCTTATTATTTAACTCAAATGTATTACCATAAAATTTCATGTTGTATTAGACGAGTGGATAATTTTTTGTAAAATAAAAAAAAATATAGAATATTTAATATAATTTTACGTTAATTTATTAAAAAATATTCTTATGATATACTTAGTTTGTATCCGTTTTTACAGGGAGAGATAAATGCTAAATTTTTTATTTAATAAAGATGAAAAAACAAATACTATAAACAAAGAAAAAGAACTTAATGATATATATATAAAGTTAAAACAGGCATATCCTTTTGACGAAATACCGGAATTAAGAAAAAAATATTTGGAAATGCATATACAAAAGTACGGATATTTAACATACCCGTTTTTAAAGGCTCAAGAAGAGCTGACAAATGAGGAAACACTTTTTGCACTTGAACAAAAATGGATTAAAAACGGAATATTTAAAAACGGGAAATTTTGTTTTAAAAATAATCAGATAAGTCCGCTTGCAAGAAATGGAGAAAGAACTTCTGATTGGTTTAAAAAAGAAGGACACAACATCAAATTGATTAATCTTGCGGCACTTGGCAACGGTAACGAATCAAGTGAACCGGGTAAATTCTTTGATTGGCTGAAACAATTACTTATCCTGCCTACAGGAAACCTTGATTTAGGCATATATAATACAACTATATACCTAATTCCGTTCCATCCGAGAGAATTTGGATGTGCATACCTACCTAAAAGCAACGAAGTAAGCCAAAAGTTAAAAGATGATTATTTGGAAGAAATTGCCGGAATGGATGCAAAAAAACAACTGCAGATTTTTATAGAAATGTGTCAGTTAGCAGGTCATCCTGTAATATATGATGTATTACCTCAAACCGGAAGATTCTCTAAATTTGTTCTTGCAAACCCTCAAATTGCTAGGTGGTATGATGTCAAAGAGCTTGAAAAACAACTTGAAGCAAAAACTAATGAAGTTGCGGAGTTTCTTTCAAAAGACAACGATGAAGACGATATAAAAATTACAAAGAACATATATTTACAAAGACTAAAAGGGAACAGCGGAGAATTAAGCCCCGCCTTTCAAGAGCTATATGATAACTTTGAAGCAATTATGCTTGAGCATAAGAAAAATTTCTCCAATACTATGCTCGAAAGACCTTATCAACAAAAAATACATAAAAGAGTAAAAGATATTGTTTACAACATTAACGAACTCAAAAAGAATAAAAAACAGCTTCAGGAAAATGATATTACAAAACATATTGATACTATTCAAGCTCTTATATCCGAAGGTTTGTGGCCGGCACCCGGAGGAGCTTGGTGCTCAGCAGGAATACCAATTTATGACGGAATGAGCGAGTGTGGAGGATTTCCTTTGTTTAAGCATTTTGATTACAAAGGAGACGATGTAACAGCACTTGCAAATCTTGATTGCCAGACACCATATTACTTTGTTAATCTTGAGAATGGTAAATATAATGAAGATGTTATAAATTTGTTTATAAAAAATCTTGAAATTCTACAAAGTGATTATAACTTTGATGGTTTCAGAATAGATCATATAGACCACGTTGTTGATACGGTTTCAGAAAATAACGGGCGCCCAATTAGTTACAGAGCACCAAGATATGTTCTCAATAAATTAAATACAACAATGAAAAGAAAACTCCCATACTTTGGAACACTGGCAGAGTATATGTTATGGGACAATTTCTACAAAGAATATCATGAGGATATGAAATTTGATATTTTATGGGGTAATGACATAATTTCACAGTTTGATAAAACTCCTGAAAAGATCGTTGAAGATAACCAAAATTTAACAAATTACAACTCAAAATTTAAAAAAGGTAGTATGTTATCAATTTTAAAAACATACAACAATCAGGATGGAGAGTTTCACGTAATTGACCAGTATCCCGGGCAACTTGGAGAAAACGGCGCTATTTATAAATGGGCTAAATACAAATTATTGCCAGGAGGGAGATATGCTCAAAGGCCAGTGCTATATGCTGACGGGGATGAAAGCTATACTCAGGGAGGTCTGGAATACACAATAGGTGAAGAAGTTGCGATGCAAAGAGCAGAAAATGATTATTTTTATAACAGATTCGATGCTATAGACCGATTTGTAAAAAACAGCTCTGTAATAACCCAGGGCGAAGCTCAAATAATAATTGAAGATGATGATGGTTTTTGCGCATGGTTAATAACAAAAGAACCTTTAAAAACCGCAATACTCGTTGTTTCCAACTATAAATATCCAACGGAAAAAGTTATAAAAACTGCACCTACAGGAGAGAATTACAAAGAAATAGTTGAAGGGTATGCTATTTTTGATAAAGATATTGCTATTCCTGGAGACTACACAATAAAGTGTGAATATGTAATGGATGAAAAGGAATATAAAGCTCAAGATTACGAACATTCTGACAATATACATTTCGAAAAACTTGAACCGGGAGAATTCAGAATATTTGAGCTTGAAAGATCCTAAGGAACCGGATCATACCCTCCAGGATTTCCCGGATGGCAACGGCAGATTCGTTTAACACCCAACCACACTCCTTTAAATATTCCATATTTGACAATCGCCTGCTTCATATATTCTGAACAGGTAGGGGTGAATCTGCATACTGCCGGTGTAAATTTGGAAAACCATTGGTATATATTTATCAAACTTATAAAAATTCGTTTCATAAATATATGATTATACAAAATTAAATTTATTGCAAAATTTATTCAAAAGTAGTATAATGTGTGCATTATAGTTATTTATGAAGAAGGGTTAGAGTCATATGAAACTTCACATGCAAATTCTTATAGCATTAGGACTGGGTATCAAAAGAAATTGGCATATATTTTTCGGCATAATTGCCGGTGTACTGTTAGGCTTATTTCTTCACGCACACCAAAACGATCTTGTTTCAAATCTTTTAACATTTGTAGGACAAATGTTTATCAGATTAATCCAAATGGTTGTTATTCCACTTGTAGCATCAGCAATTATTATTGGAATAACAAGTGTTGGGGACAACAAACAACTTGGGAAGTTTGGCTCTAAGATGATAATCTATTATGGAATATTAACAACGATCGCTGTAACTATTGGAAGCACTTTAGCTCTCATAATAAAACCCGGAGCCGGAGCAACGAATTATATCTCTGAAAATGTTGCAACAGGAGTTCAGGCTTCAGTTGCAACAGCAATGCAAGAGCAGCAAGGTAATATCTTGAATATGTTTTTAGGTTTCATTCCTAGTAATCCTATAGAAGCTTTTGCTCACGGAGAAATGGTTCCGATAATATTATTTGTAGTATTATTTGCTCTTGCACTGGCAAAAGTTGGCGACGTAAACAGACCAATAGTATCTTTCTTTGAATCAGTATTTGCGGCAACAATGAAAATCACCGATTGGATTATGTTATTTGCTGCTCCGGGCGTATTTGCATTAACAGCAAGCGCTATTGCGGCATTAGGCGTTGATATTTTTGCACCTATCGCAAAATATCTATTAGTTCTTGTAGTTGGCTTTGCAATTCAGATGTTTATGGTATATCCAATATTTTTAAGATGTTTCTCAAAAGTATCCGCACCTATGTTATTTTCAGCAATCGCAGAAGCAACAATGGTTGCTTTTGGAACGGCAAGTTCTTCAGCGACTTTGCCATTGACAATTGCTTGCTGCGAAAAAAGAGGTATTTCTCATAAAATTTCAAGTTTTGTCCTCCCGCTTGGTGCGACATTGAATTTTGACGGAACGGCACTTTTACAAACTGTTGCAGTTATATTTTTAGCACAGGCATATCAGGTACATTTGACACCATTTTTAATAATCCAAATTGCAGTTCTCGCAATTATTGCTTCGAGTACTTGTGCAGGAATTCCTGGAGGAGGATTAATTACTATTGCATTAATTCTTAACGGTATGGGATTGAGTCCTGAACAATTAGTTACCGGTTTTGCGTTCTTGTTTACTATTGAAAGAATTACCGATATGTTGAGAACGACATTAAATGTAACTTCCGATGCTGTTGTTGCGGCCGCTATAGCGGACAATGAAAATGAAATAAACTATGATTTATTAAATAATCCTCAAGCGTATGAAGAAATAGCATAGAGTGAATTTATGGGTTTTTATTTTAAAAAAATAATTCAAATAGGACCATTCCGTATAAATTTTTCAAAATCAGGAATTAGTTTTTCTCTTGGAATAAAAGGGGCCAGCGTTAATATCGGTCCCAAAAGATCATATGTTAATATAGGAAGAAAAGGTCTTTATTACAAAAAAAGTATTGATAATAAACAGATTTTTAGCAGAAAAAAATGAATGAAACAAATATAACAAATAACATTGCATCCACATTATTGGGAAAGAAAATAGAAGGCAGCAAACAATACGATCCTTCGTTGCTTGTCGCAATTCCCAGATTTGAAAATCGCAAAAAATATAGTATTGAGGAAGAAAATTTGCCCTTTGACGGATGGGATGTGTGGCATTGTTATGAATTTTCAGTTTTAACTGAAAATAGTCTGCCAATAACAAGAGTTTTAAAACTTAAATATAGCGCCAAAAGCAAGTATATAGTAGAGTCAAAATCTCTTAAATTATATTTAAATTCTTTTAATATGACAAACACAGGCAAAAATACGCAACAAAGCTTGCTAAGATGCAAAGAACTTATTGAAAAAGACCTGAATAACAAACTCCAAACGGAAGTTTATGTTTCTTTTTTTAATGAAAAAACTACAAAAGATACAGTTTTTTCAAACTACACAAATATCCTGAAATTATGTAATGAACAAGATATAAAAATAGAGAATTTTAACGAAACTCATCAACTTTTAAAAACTATTAATACAAAAGAAGAAAAAGAAAATAGAATATACTTTGATTCTCTTCGTTCAAATTGCAGAGTCACGCATCAACCTGATTTTGGAGATATTTTTATATTCTACAAATCTGATAAACATATTGAAGAATCTTCTCTTGTAAAATATCTGGTATCTTTTAGAAATGAATATCATTTCCACGAAGAATGCTGTGAAATGATATTTAAAAGACTTTCAGATATTTTAAATAAAGATGACGAACTTATGGTATGTGCGCTATATACAAGACGAGGAGGCATTGACATCACCCCAGTCAGGTATAAGGGGCAGCTTAAAGACAAAGATATTGACAGCATATTAGATACAAATACACTTGCAAGATTTGGAATTAAACAATAATGAATAACAAAGATCTAGGTAAAAAGGGCGAAGATATTGCATGCGAATATTTGATAAAGAATGGATATCAAATAATTGAAAGAAATAAGCATTTTTCAAAATTTTGTGAAATTGATATTATTGCAAAGTATAAAAGCAAAATAATTTTTGTTGAGGTTAAAACAAGAAAATCAAACGCTTTTGGTTCGCCTATGGAAGCTATAACCAAACAAAAATACACACATATAAAAACCGGAGTAATATCATATATTCAGGAACAAAAAATTAAAGACTATCAAATAGATGCAATAGGAATAACTCTTACTCCTGAAATAAAAATTGAGCACCTGAAAAACATATAATTATTTTGATGATATAATGAGGACATTATGAAATACATATTTGAACAAAAAGTATATTTTTCTGATACGGACAATTACGGAGTCGTATGGCACGGATCATATCTGCGCTGGATGGAAATGGGCAGAATTGAGTTTTGCACAAAACTCGGCTATACTCTCAAACAGCTTGAAGATATTGATATATTACTTCCTGTATCAAATATTAATATAAAATATAAATCTTCTGCAAAGTTGGAAGATGTTGTTGTTATAGAAACTGAAGTTTCCGAATATACCGGATTAACAGCTACATTTCATCAAATAATTCGATCAAAAGACACAGGTAAAATTTATACAATTGCGGATGTAATGATTGTTGCCGTTCATAAAGATGCAAAATTATACCGACGTATCCCGGAACCTCTTGCACATCTATTTGAAAAGGAAATAAAATGTCAGGCACAAGGCTAAATAAATATATCGCATCCAGTGGTTTATGCTCAAGGCGCAAGGCTGATGAACTTATTGAAGCCGGAGTTGTAATGATTAATGGTAAAATCATTACAGAATTAGGTTATTCCGTTCAACCAAAAGATAAAGTTTTTGTAAATAAACAGCTTATTCATCCTGTAAAACACGAATATTACCGTTTTTACAAGCCTGCAGGTTATATTACAACTTCAGATGATGAAAAAGGGCGCAAAACAATTTATGATTTGCTACCTGAAAAACTGCACAACTTAAAACCTGTTGGTAGATTAGACAGAGAATCTACTGGACTTTTAATTCTCACAAATGACGGGGATTTAATAAATGAATTAACCCACCCGAGTGTAAAAGTTCCAAAATTATACAGAGTATCTGTTGAAGGAAAAATCACTCAAAATGACATCGATACAATGAACAAAGGTATCGAAATAGAAGAAGGCAAAAATGCCTATGCTCAAGTTGAGGTATTAGAAATAAGCAATACTCAAACAACGATGGAAATTCTGCTTTTTCAGGGAATGAACAGACAAATTCGTAAAATGTTTGAATTTTTAGGTTATAAAGTCGTTTCTCTAAAAAGAATCCAGCATGCAACACTTAATCTTGACGGCTTGAAACGTGGGGAATTTAAACCTATAAAACCTCAACAAATAAAAGAACTTAAAAACTTTATAAACAGGATATCAAATCAGAAATGATCAAATATGCTATAACAGGAAATATTGCAAGCGGAAAGTCAAGTGCAGAAAAAATTCTCAAATCTATGGGATATAAGGTCCTTGATACCGATTATGTTGCACATACTCTTCTTGATGAATCTTTTGAAGAAATAATTAAAATCTTTAAAGAGTATGACATTTTAGAAGAAAACAAAAAAGAAATTTCCCGTACAAAATTAGGTAATATAGTATTCTCAGATATTAAATTAAAAAAACAGTTAGAAAATATTATCCACCCCAAAGTAAAAAAAGAAATTGAAAAATTTTTCGCAAATAATATAACCGAGGATAAAGTTTTTGTATCAATACCACAGTTATTTGAATCTGATTCTGAAAAGATGTTTGATAAAATAATACTTATCTACGCTAATGACAACATCAGACTTAAACGCCTGATTCAGAGAAATAATTACACTGAAGAATACGCTAAGCTCAGATTAAAATCCCAAATTTCACAAGATAAAAAAGTTGAGAAATCTGATATAGTTATATACAATAATTCTTCAATAGAAAATTTCGAACAAACAATTACTAAGACATTCGAATAAACCCGCTAAGCTGGTTAAAATCAGGGCTGTATCTGTATCGGGAAACTTTATCATCCCTATTACCCTCTATTGTTGAAAAACTTCCGTCTTGATGAACCTGAGATACAAAACCAGTATGAGATGCACCATTTTCATTTAAAATGAAAATATCTCCCGGTTTTATATTATCCTTTATATATTTGGCCTTTTGTCCCCGATTAGATGTAGAAATAAACATGTTATGCTCTATTGCCCAATTTTTTAATTGACCTACATCGTGCGTACCAAAACCGGAAGGGACCGACCGTCCTTTATTAGCATAAGATTCTTTTACAATATAAGATACGAAATCTGTACACCATTCTCCGCTGTTATTTTGATTACAACCAATGTTAGTACAAAATCTTAAATGTGAATTATCAGACTCTTTGCAATTAGAATATTTATTTGCAACTTTTAAAAATTCCGCATTTAAAGCTAGGTTTTGAGTAGTATTAGAGGCCTTTTTATTATGAACAACTACTACATTATTTGCAGGTACAGAATCTTTTTTATTTACAGAATTGGCAACTTCTTTTTTCACCGGAATTGCAGATTTAGTTTCACCCTTTGTAGGCTGTGTCTTTGGTTCTGCCGGTTTATTTGTTGCTAAATTACCTAAAGGATAAGCCGTATTATAGGAGAAACCTCTGTTCCCACAAAAACCAAAGGCGTCATAATAATTAAATCTATACTGATTATCGTTATACAAATTCCCTTGTGAATATAGGTTAAAAGGATTTATAAAACCGAAGTTATTTCCTTGAGAAGAAATTCCCCAAAAATTCTGAGAATAATTACTGTTTTGAGATCCCCCAAAATTTATGTACGGGGCCGGAGATTTAAGCATACTAAAATTCATTTTCCCTGCATAATTAATCGGATTAGAAAAGTATGTATAATTCCGCGCTACAGATTCATAATAATTATAAACTAACGAATTCACGTCCGTATAGTACGTTATTGGTCCCCAATTTAACAAAATATTATTCCCTTATATTCCCCTATGTATATATAAAGTATTTTGTTATAAAAAAATTGCCCTAAATAAAAAATAAATTTAAAATAGAAAAGAAAAATATTGACAAAGGCCTATTATTATTATAATTTAGTAGTATAGAATATGTTGCAAATTCTGGGGCTTAGCATATATCCGATAACTCCGAGGCGCAGCATATATCCGATAATTTGACAACTGAATATGGGCATGTGGTGCAAGCCGAGCAGAGGTATGAGCGAAGCGAAAGGCGAGCAATTATGTCAATAATGAATATTTTGACTAATTGCAAGCGGTACCGTTTTATGCGAGGCGCAGCATATATCCGATAAATTTGACAACTGAATATGGGCATGTGGTGGAATGGTAGACACGCTAGTCTTAGGAACTAGTGCGAAAGCGTGGGAGTTCGAGTCTCTT
>CACXDL010000062.1 GCA_902766395.1 uncultured bacterium | reverse complement strand
GCCGGTGGTCGGGGTCGAACCGACACGAGGCGTGAACCTCACCAGATTTTGAGTCTGGCACGTCTACCAATTCCATCACACCGGCTTAATTGGTCTACCTTAAAATACTAGCAGAAAAATATTTTTTTTCAAGAACTTTTAAATTTTATAATCGCCATTTTTTTTGTACATATAACTAATGTCTTTCAAAAATCTTTATCTAAGATTGTATTTATGAAAAATTATTTGTTAATATTGTTCTTTTTATTCTTATTTTGTCCTGTTCAGGCGCAAATTTTTACAGGGGGTGTTACTAAGGTAGGGCAAAATGAAAGTAACAGGGTAATTGATAATGATACAAAACAAGGGGTAGAATTTGCAAAAATATCTATGCCTCAAATAAAATTTCATACATACACAGATCAGAATGGTAATTTTGAACTTCCAAAAATTCAGATAAACAGACCTACTATTCTTAATGTTGAAAAAGAAGGATATCGCCCTTTTTCTCTAACAATAAATAACGGTCGAAGTCTTAACAATCCTATGAAGATTTCAATTGCTCACTCTTCACCAATGGATATTACTCTCAATAGTGAGATTTTGCATCTTGGAGATAATAGTTTTTCCAAAAATTCGGCAAATGCTGCTCAATTTAAAGTACAAGCTTTTGGTCCATCTTATTCTAAAAATTTTATAATGACAGATAATGCAAAACATTCAACAAATTACATTATTTTTGGATCTGTCGTCGGATTAGATACAAAACTTGCCCATTCTCTTGGGCAGAATAATATTCGTTCAGGTGCATTTTCTTCTCCGGCTAAAGTCTATTTTAACGGTCAAAAGATTGGCGAACTCAACATTAATGGCGATAGTGAAAGAATAAAAATTCCGAATTCCTTAATTAAAGCGGATGCCGCAAATCAGATAACTATAAAAACAGGCGAGAATGTATTGCAAACAAACCATATAGATTATGATGATATTGAAATAATGAATATTTCTATTTTAAGCGAATAAAAAAGAGGCCATTACTGACCTCTTTCTTTTGTGTTTATTTTTTTCTATCTTTTTAGAAAATCTGGAATTTCAATGTTTGTAAAATTTTTATCTCCATCTTCTAAAACTGATTTTGTTTGGTTATTAAATGCTCCTGAGAAAAAGTCTGAAGCGTTTAAATTTACACTTGAACTGTTATTATTAGAAGCTGATGATCCAAACATACTTATTTGCGGAGAAGAACTGCTTTTCAATTCAAAACCTGTTGCAATAACAGTAATTTGAATTTCTCCCTGAATTTTTTCATCTACCGCTGTTCCAATAATTACAGTTGCATCGTCAAGAACTGCATCATGAATAATAGATGCCGCATCACTGATTTCATGTATTCCCATATCTGGGCCACCAGTGATATTAACAATTACTCCGGATGCTCCATTTATTGACGATTCCAGTAATTGAGAATTTATAGCCTGTTGTGCAGCTTTTATTGCTCTGCCTTCACCCTGAGCTCTGCCAATACCCATTAATGCCGATCCTGATGATTGCATTACAGATTTTACATCTGCAAAGTCAACATTTATAATCCCCGGAACGGTAATAATATCAGAAATACCTTGAACACCTCTTAAAAGAACTTCATCAACAATTACAAATGATTCTTGTAGTGTTACCTGTCTGTCAACAACCTGAAGTAATTTATCATTTGGAACAATTATAACTGCATCAACATATTCTTTTAACTTGTCCAAGCCTGAATTTGCCTGATTTTGTCTTTTTTTACCTTCCCAAGCAAATGGTTTTGTGACAACTGCAATTGTTAATATACCCAGTTCTTTTGCAATTTTTGCAACTATAGGAGCAGCTCCGGTACCGGTGCCTCCTCCCATACCTGCTGTTATAAATACCATATCAGATCCTTCAAGGGCCTGAGTTATTTCCTGATGGGCTTCTTCCGCGGCTTTTTCCCCAACTGAAGGATCTCCGCCTGCGCCTAATCCTTGTGTAGATGAGGCGCCAAGTTGTATTCTGTTCTTTGTCTGGCCATTTACAAGAACCTGCAGGTCTGTATTCATAAGCCAGAATTCAACACCTGATAGACCAGACTTGATCATTCTGTTTACAGCATTGCCTCCGCCGCCGCCAACACCGACAACCTTAATTTTTGTAGGGTTAATCCCTGACCTTGAAGTTATATTTTCTGATGCTGAATCTTTTTTTGCAAAGATATCTGATACGATATTTTCCACCTTGTATACCTCTTATAATCTTTTTCCTAAAACATATAATTACTCGTGTAATTATAACAATATACTATGTTAAATAGAAAAAAAGTACAAGAATTTTAAAATAATTATGAACAAAATTTAATATATATCTGTTTATTTATTTTTATAAGGAGAAAAACCCCAGTTAAGTTTGCTTTTTAGAATACTGAAAAAGTCATTATCTTTTAATAGTGCAAGATTTGCATACATTTCGGATTTATTAATTATAAATTCTTTATTTAATGTAAACACTTCTTGTCCGTCTGCAGAAATTTTGTATTTATATGAAGGATTTGCGATAATTTTAATCTTACTGTTTGAAGAAACAACGATTGGTCTGGCTGAAAATGTATGTGGGCATATTGGAGTTATTGTTATTGCTTCAATGTCTGGGACAAGTACAGGACCTCCGGCAGCCATACTGTATGCCGTTGAACCTGTTGGTGTTGACACAATTATTCCGTCTGCAAAATATTCACATACAAATTTATTATTTATTTCCAACGAAAAGTTAATCGCTCTTGAGGTCGTTTCTCCTTTTACAACAAAGTCATTTAGTGCAAGGTACCTATCTGATTGCAGCATCATTCTTTTTTCAATGCTGTAGTTCCCTTCTATAATTTCTTGTACAGCCTTTTTTAAATTTGTATTGGAAGCTTGTGACAAAAAACCGAGATGTCCTAAATTTATTCCAAAAATGGGAGTTTTATATTTGGAATAAAATCTGGCAGTTTTTAATATTGTTCCATCTCCTCCGACAACAAATACAAAATCATAGCCGGCCTCAGGTGAATTAACATCTATAACCTTGTAATCGACATTATACAAGGTTAATTCTTTTATCAAACTTTCTGTTAATTTTTCAGATTGATCTATGTTGTAATTGCAGCATATTGCATATTTTTTCATACTTAAATTTATATCAAATATATGATTATTTTACAAATAAATTTTTGTATAATCCTAATATGGATGAAAAATATTATGTTTATATGATTCTTACAGAGAGAAATACTCTGTACTGCGGGTATACAACAGATGTTGAGAAACGTTTTCAGGAACACAAAAACGGTTCCGGCGCAAAATATACAAGAGCAAATAAGCCTGTAAAAATTGTCTATAAAAAAGAGTTTTGCTCAAAATCTGATGCCCTAAAAGAAGAATATCGTATAAAACATAAATTGACAAAATCTCAAAAGTTGGCTTTAATCGAATTATAATATTTTAGATCTGAGTACGTATACAATATCTTTTGGTTTATAGCCTTCAGAGAGTAAATTGTATGTTTTTTCTAATTTTTTTGTAGAGTTTCCAATTTCATGCAATAATGCAGTATCTGTTTTGGTCCATTTTTGGTTTTTTGAGTAGATATGAAGAGCCAAATTTAGGTGTGCTCTGTCTGTAACTATTTCTTTGTTAAATTGTTTTATGTTTTGACAAGCTTTCGCAATTTTGACTGCATCTTCTTCGCTTTTACACTTATCTAAAAGTTTAGGAATATATTTTAACCCAGTTACATCAAGCGTTTCACAGTTATATGCATCTTTGTGGATAATAAGATCTCGGAGATGTGGATATTGTGAAATAAAATCAAAAGTCCCGGTTACATATGATTTATTCCCTTTAGCATCTTTTAATTTGGACAATTCTATATAGTGAAGTACTGTTTCAAGTGGGTATTTATCTCTTAATAATTTTAAACCGCCTTTAAATAAGTCATTTTTAAAGTTTATATCAATATATGCTGCGTCAAGAATATTAATGGCATTTTGTAGCGAACAACCCTTACCCAACGCTTCATTAATCTGCATTTTTATTGGATTTGTATCTCTTAAATATTCAAATTTTTCAGTATATATTTTTTCCCCGTTTCTTAACAGAGTTACATATTCCGGAAGTCTCCTTTCCAGTGTATATTGACATTGTTGTGTTGAATAGTGCGCAATGTCGTGTTCTCTTATTCCATTGTAGTATACGGGCAAGTCATCAATCCCATAAGAACGGTATCCATAATCAATTTCGTCTGACATTTTGTTAAATAATTCTTCTTTTTTGAAAAATTTATCACATAATAAATTTCCATCATTAATTTTTGGGGTATTGAACTTTTCATATCTTGCTTTTTCAATTTCTTTTGGAGAAATGTATCTTGTCAATTTTCGAACAGTTTTTAAATCTACATCTATATGCATAATAATCCTTTCAAAATATGTCATATGCATAAAGACTCCTAAATTTAATAATTGCTATTATTTAGGATTAGATTAATAAATGTTAACTTATTTTTGGTTTTCAGTTTCAGCTGCTGGGGTTTTTAGTTCAGGGGCTTCATTATTTTCTGTATCATTATTTGTCGCATTTTCATTGTTATTGCTGCCAAAAGCAGAATCTTTTAGTTGATTAGCTTCATTGGTGATCTTTTGAATTTTATTTTCTATTTTATTAATTTTCTTCTTTTGCTTGCTAATATTCTTTTCTGTTTTTTTGATATCTTTAGCAAGTTGATCTTGTAAATATTTATTATACGCTTCCTCTAATTCTTTTGTT
>CACXDL010000061.1 GCA_902766395.1 uncultured bacterium | reverse complement strand
TTGCCATTCTTACAGGCGGTCAAATGTTCACTGAAGAACTCGGTATGAAACTCGAAAACATCACTACCGCTATGATGGGTGTTGCTAAACGTGTTACTGTTACAAAAGACGAAACAACAATTGTTGTTGGTAATGAAACAAAAGACGCAGTAGCAGACAGAGTAAGAATTATCAAAAAACAAATTGAAGCTTCAGATTCTGAATATGATAAAGAAAAACTTAACGAAAGAATTGCAAAACTTTCTGGTGGTGTTGCATTAATAGAAGTTGGTGCAGCTTCAGAAGTTGAATTAAAAGAAAGAAAATTGAGAATTGAGGATGCTTTAAATGCTACAAGAGCTGCTAACGAAGAAGGTATTGTTCCTGGTGGTGGTGTTGCATTGTTAAGAATTCAACAAGAGTTAGCTAAAAATATTGATTCAATCGATTTTGATTCTGATGATGAAAAAGTTGGTTATAAGATTTTAACTGCCTCTCTTGATGTTCCTTTAAGAGCGATTGCTCGCAATGCCGGTGCAAAAGCTGATGTTGTAGTTGATTGTGTATTAGAAAAAGACGGAGCATATGGATATGATGCATTAAATAGCAAATATGTTGATATGTTCCAGGCTGGTATTGTTGATCCTGCAAAAGTTACACGTTCAGCTTTGACAAATGCTGCATCAGTTGCATCAATGTTATTAACAACAGAAGCTGCTGTTGTAGAACTTCCTGAAGAAAAATCTGCTGCTCCTGCAATGCCTGCAGGAATGGGTGGAATGTCGGGAATGATGTAGTTAAAGAGTAGTTAAGTAATTAAGTAGATAAGTAGTTAAGTAGATAAGTTCTTTACGTTTATTAATTTTAATAGTTTTGCAAAACAGCAAAAACATTAATAATTATAAACGTACTTATCTACTTAACTACTTATATACCTAACTCCTTGTAGATTAAGTAATTCGTAACGAACCTATCTACTTATCTACTTATACACTTATCTACTTATATTAATATTTACCTAAATAAGCTTTACAAACCTTAACATTTACTTCAAAAACCTAAAGAAATCATGTGAAAATGCCGTATTCCATCATGTATACGAAAATTATTAGAAAGGAATTACAGTCACAATGGGAATGGCAGCGTCACAAGGCAGATTATTATTTATGACAGCCAGATTGTCAAACAATGAGTTTGAACAGCAGTGTGTTGCTTATTCAAAGCAAAAGCTTGCCGAAACCTCAAAGACTGCAAATGATAGATACTTAGAAGCTCTAAAAGCTACACAATATCAGGTTTTGACCGGATATAACGGTACAACTCCGACTTATGAGCCTGTAACATACAATCAATTAACAGGTGTAAATAGTGTTGCAACCGGTAAACAATATATTGTTTCTGATAATTTAGGAAAAATTGTTGTTTCAAATGCAATTGCCAAGGCTTTTGAAGCTTCAAACGGGGATTATAATAAATTCTTAGAAAGAATAGGTGGTTTTACTCAGGTTGATAAAACTAATGTTTCATATAACGATGTTCATGAAGCATGGGACAGATATTTAGTTTCTGTCGATTTCAGTAATCCGGACAAGGCTATCTATATCAAAGATGAGAATGGTAATGATGTCCGTGATTTTTCCAGACAACATATCCTCGGATTTGGTTTTAATTCATCCGATAAAGGTGTTGAATATGCAACCTACAAAAGTGCATACATTTCTGTTAATAATAAAGAAATTTATTTAAATAAAGAAGAAACAGAAGAAAATGGTTTACCGAAAACTAATTATTATATGTGCAATTATGAGGTAAAACCTCAATGTTATCAGGAACCTGATGGCACTACTTCCTATAAGGCTTATTACCAAACTGAAGAACAGGAAAGAACAGGTGATATTACAACCTTAGACAATATAGAGGTAGTATTTGATACTGAAACAAAAAAATATAGTTATATATATTCTGACGGTGTTCATGAAAAGTTATTTGTAAAACCGGATGATTCAGGTATTGTGGAAGATGCGAATACATATGTTACACCTGATGAAGGGTACGAAATAAAAGATGAAGAGCAGCCTATTCATTACGAAGGAACAAATAAAGAGCAAAGAGATTTGTATGATTACGCTATCGCATTGTCAAAATATTATGCAACAAATAATAAAGATGGTTTAAAATACGATGCAGATCAGATAAGTCATTATAAAAACATATACAATCAAATGCTCGAAAAAGGTTATACAACTTATGAGCAAATGAGAAAAGAAGATTATATTGCAACCATTGATAAAACAGAAAATCAGGCTTATCAGGATGAACAATGGCTTATTACTCAGTTGAAAAAAGGCAAGTTGAATATTTCTTACTTCTCTGCAACTGAAAAAGAATTTATTGCAACAACTTTAGATGATGATGAATCTATAACAGAAAAAGATGATAAAAAGAAAATTGCAATTGCAGAGCAAGAATACAATGCGACTATGGATCGTATTGAAAGCGAAGATAAGAGATTTGATATGCAATTAAACAGATTAGAGGCTGAACACTCTGCTCTTCAGACAGAATATGATTCTGTAGCAAAAGTTATTTCAAAGAACGTTGAAAAATCTTTCAACATATTTAACGCATAAGAATTTAATTTTTTCATATTCCCCTACACATTAATTTTCGTAACTTTTCCCTGCCGCAAAGATATGCGGTATTTTTTTTGGGTTATATTTTTTAAAGAGGTGTTATATGAATAATTTTATGAATTTAGCTATAGAAGAAGCAAAAAAATCTGAAAATGATATTCCGGTCGGGGCTGTAATTGTCAAAGACGGGGAAATTCTTGCAAAAGCTCATAATACCAGAGAAAAGGATAATGATATAACATCTCATGCGGAGATTATTGCCTTACGTTGTGTCGCAAAAATTAAAGGTGATTGGCGTCTTGAAGAGTGTGATCTGTATGTAACTTTAGAGCCTTGCCCAATGTGTGGGTGGGCTATTTTGCAGTCAAGAATTAAAAATTTGTATTTTGGAAGTTATGATAGTAAGTATGGGGCCTTTTCCTCAGCCGATTTAAGAAAAATTTCGGATTTTAAAACGAATATATATGGGGGTATAAAAGAGGAAGAATGTAATGATTTATTAAAAAGTTTTTTTAAAAAGATAAGATAATTTAAAGTTTAAAAAAATTTTGCCGTTTAAATATTCAGGTTAGTTATGTACGATAATATAAATGTAAAATATGAAGACGCAAGCTGTATTATAGGAATTTTGAACTCTTTTCGGGTTATATCACAACTAAAGAAAAAGATTAAAGACGGTCATTCAACAGCTCAGGACTATGCATTTATTGCAAATGCATACAATATCCGTGGGGAGTCAAAGAAGGCTTTCAGGTATGCTATGCGTTCGATTCAAAAAGACAGAAGGTATGCATATGCTTATTTTATTGCGGGACAAATATTATTCGACAGAAATAAATATAAAAAGGCTGAAAAGTATATATCTAGAGCATTAAAACTTGCCGGAAATGATTATTATTTAGCGTTATTTTACAGAGCAGAATTATATATATATGATGATGAAAATTTTATAAAAGCCTACGAAACCGGCAAATCTTATTTTGATATCAAATGCGATTATCCGGATTACTATTTGCTGCGTGCAATATTAAAAATGCAGTTCTCTCTGGACTTTAAGGAAGTTTTTGCTGATATATGGCTTGCATTTAAAAGTTTTATAAAATATAAACAGCCGCTTTGTATATTAGAAGGTATATATGTTTTAGGTTGCGTCTTTTTTGCAAGATTAATTATGATTATTGTAAACAAAAAAGAAATGCTTACAAATAGAGCAAATGCTCTTGCAGTAATGGGCAGAGATAGTGAAATTTTGGAATTATATAAAAGTTTGTCTGCAAAAAAGAAATTTAAAGAAAAAGAAGAACTTTCAAAGGAACTTTTAAATGTGTATTTTAATAATGAGAATTATAAAAAATGCATAGCACTGGCAAATAAATTTTTGGTAGAGTATAAATCTGCTTATGTATATATGTATAAAGCCCGCTCATATGATTGCTTGGGAAAATACGATAAAGCCATTGAAAATCTTGATAAAGCCTATGAATATGATGATGAATATAAAGAGCATAAATACTATTTTTGGAAGGCAAAATTCAATTTTCATGCTGATAAATATAAAGATGCAATAAAATATATAAATAAACAGATTTTATATGATGAAAGTCCGGATCCTGAGAATTATATGTTTAAAGGGGTGTCTAATTTTGCAATAGATGATATCGATGCGTCATTGGAGTCTTTTTTGGACGCGTTCCGGGTAGATAAGGGTGATTTTCGAGATGATATTTGCTGGTGGCTCGCTCGTTTATATCATATAAAAAATGAAAATAATAAAGCTCTTATTTATGTTGATATAGCACTTATGGAGAATAAAGACTATTATAACTATGCTATGAAAGGCGATATTTTGACCTCTTTGAAGCGTATTAAAGAGGCTAATGAGTTTTATAAAAAAGCATCAATGCTGGAATCATAATCTAATTTTCAATCCATTTTTTGGGGTCAAATTTGATATCTGTTAATTTAATGTTTAAGGATTCCACATATGGTTTAAGTTTTGTAAGAATTTGAGTTTTTCTTAATGTTAATTCTTGTGCAACAATTGGAGTTTCGCAGGCAACAACCATTACATAGCCTTTAAGCATTGAATATGGTTTCGAATGCTGTGCAAATTTTTCCCCTGCTACTTTACTCCAAAATTTATACAAATTACTTCTGGTAATTGCCCGCTTAATTTCTTTTTTCTCTGCTAAATTTGCAATTACTTCATCTATATTTTGAAATTGAGTGTATAAAATTTTTTTCATGATTTTGGATTAGATGCTTTTTGTGATACAATTCTGAAATGACTGTTAATCAATTAGATGATATCATAAAAAATTCTAAAAGCATATTGTTGCTATCTCACATAAATCCTGATGGTGATACATTGGGTTCTGTTTGTGCGATGTATTCTTTAGTGGAGGAAAACTATAAAAAGAAACCTGATATATGTGTTGTTTCAAAAGTCCCATCTGTATATTCCTTTTTGCCAAATATTGAAAAGGTTAAAAGTATTTCAGATATGGATTTGTCAAGAGAATATGATTTGGTCATAAATCTTGATATTGCGGCTTTAGATCGATGTGCTGAGGCTGCTGTTCTTTTTGAAAAAGCAAAATATACTGTAAATATTGATCACCATCAAACAAATAATGGATATGCCAAATTTAATGTAGTAATGCCTGAAGCATCCGCAACAGGTGAAGTGCTTTACGAAATTTCCCAAGCATTAAACTGGAAAATATCGAATGTAGCAGCGATCTGTTTGTATACCGCAATATTAACGGATACAGGAAGTTTTAAGTTCTCAAATACTACACAGAGAACAATGGAAATAGCGGGTAAACTGCTTTCTTACGGTGTTGATCCTTCAGATATAAATCAAAAATGTTATGAGTCAAATTCAAAGGATATGGTTTTATTTCAAAGTTATTGTGTCAGCAAGACACAATTTGAATATGATGATAAAATTGCTTATACGGTTGTATATAAAAAAGATTTGGAAAGATATAATTATAACGGTGATGATTTTACAGAAGGATTAACAGAAAAACTTCGTGCTATCAAAACAACAGAAATAGCGTTTGTTATCAAAGAATTAAATCCATCTATGTCAAAAATATCTATGAGAAGTAAGACTAAAGATATTTCAAAGGTGTGTGCTTCCTTTGGCGGCGGAGGCCATAAACTTGCTGCGGGTGCAGTTGTTAAGAGTAACGTGTCAGGAACAATAAAACTTGTACTTGATGAAATAAAAAAACAAAAATTATGTTAAAGAATATTATAAAAAATATAATAAAAAACAAATATACCAATGTTTTATACGTTTTGATAAGATCAATTATAAAAAACGATTTATTCGGTATGTCCGCAGAAATGGGATTTATGCTTGTTGTAGGAATTTTTCCGTTTATGCTGTTTTTAATGGCTGTTTTCGGCTGGATGGGTAACCAATCGTATATGGATCCGATGTTAAGAGTTCTTGCAAATATTATGCCAAGACAGGTGATGGGATTATTAGAGACTGTTTTGACCCAGACAATGATATTTGGTCATGGGAAGTTAATGGCAATTATTGGTATATTGACCAGTGTATTTCTTTCAATGAATGCAATTGCTGTGATTTTAAAAGGACTAAACAGAGCATATAAAGTGGAAGAAACAAGAAGTTTTCTATATACAAGGGTTCTGTCTTTGTTGATGTTGTTTGTTAATATACTTGTTTTGTTTTTGACTATAAATATAATTATTTTCGGTAAACTTATAGTGATGTTTTTGGTAAATAACTTTAATTTACCTGCATCAACTGCGGTGCTTATATTAACTTTAAGATGGCCGGTTGCTTTTTTGGCATTGTATTTTTTGGCTTTTCTGAGTTATTATATTTTGCCGGATTTAAAAGGGAAAGAGTCTTTTAAAAGAAAAAGTGCTATACCGGGAACAATATTTTTTACAACATTCTGGTTATTAGGATCTTGGGGCTTTTCTCTCTATGTAAATAATCTTTCAACATATAATATTGTATTTGGAACAATTGGGGCATTTTTTATTTTAATGATTTGGTTATATTATACATCAATTGCTCTGCTTATTGGCGGAGAGATAAATTCAAGAGTGTATAATAACCTTGAACACAAATCTAAAGAAATTTTAGAGGAAATACAGAATTTGAGACAACAAACATTTTTAAAAGATTCTAAACAGGAGAACATACAGTAATGAAAGAAAAATGGAAGAGATTTATAGAAAATAAGTATGTCACGAATTTTATATTGGCCGTAATTATATATAATTCTCTGGCTTTGGGTTTGCTTACTTATCCTGAAGTAAGAAACAATTTTGAGCCGTATCTTTCCTGGTCTTGTGTTGCGTGTGTTGTTATTTTTACAATAGAAATTTTTATTAAATTGTATGTGTATGGCAAGAATTTTTTCAAAGACGGTTGGAATAATTTTGATTTTATTCTTGTTGCAATGTCTTGGATACCTACAGGCGGTGCGTTTTCTTCTTTCAGAGCTTTTCGTGTATTCAGAGCATTAAGGGCATTGAGATTAGTTACACATCTTAAAAAGTTGCAAATAATAATAGAAGCAATTATAGAGGCGATTCCAAATGTATTGTGGGCCAGTATACTTTTAGTTTTAATTTTTTATATTTTTTCTATAATTGGTGTAACCACGTATAGTGAATTTTATCCTGAATGGTTTGGAACAATTGGAAAAAGTATGTTCACTTTGTTCCAGATAACAACTCTTGAAGGATGGCCTGATATTGCAAGAGAAGTTATGTCTAAATTTCCATTATCTTGTGTGTATTTCATTTCTTTTATCTTGATGTCAACATTTATAGTAATAAATGTAATTGTAGGGGTTATCGTAGATGCGATAAGTGAAATTAATAGCAAACAAAGACGAAATGAGACTTTAAACAATATCTTGCACACATCCAGTCTGGAAAAGGAAATGAAGGTTCTGAAAGAACAGTTAAGTCGTGTTGAGAATATATTAGATTCTCTTCATGGAAAAAATGATTAAATAGGAATAAAATATGGCAGGAATTTTGAATATTCAAATGTCTCCTTGTGTTGGGGATAAAAAAAATAATCTGAATAAGGTTGAATATTATATAAAAAAATATTCTGACAAAGTATTGGATTTAGTTATTCTGCCGGAATTTTTTTCAACAGGTATAAATGATAAATTCTTTAAAGAATGTCCGGAAGATGAAAACGGAGGAGTTGTTGTAAAATTTTTATCAGATGTTGCAAAAAAATATAATACTAATATTATTTGTGGAAGCGTTATAGAAAAAGTTGCGGATAAATACTACAATACTTCTTTTGCCTTAAACAGGAACGGAAAAATAATCGGGAAATATAGAAAAATTCATCTTTTCAATTATATGGGGGGAGATGAAGGAAATTTAATTACTCCCGGAGATGAATATGTTATTGCTGATATGGATTTTGGTAAAGTCGGAATGGCCGTATGTTTTGATATAAGATATTCTCAAATGTTTAAAAAATTGGCTCAATTAGGTGCAGAGGTTATAGTTTTGCCGACAGCATGGGTTATTCCCAATGAGGTTTATGACGATATAAAAGCAAGAAATTATGCTAAAGATATGTGGTTTGCAATGAACAGAACACGGGCATATGATAATATGGTGTATATGGTAATTTCTGATATATGTGGAAATATAAATAGCAATGTAAGCTGTTTAGGCTGCTCTATGATAGTTTCTCCCATGGCAGAGGTGCTTGCTTCGGCTCAATACGACGAATGTGCTATATATTCAGATATTGATTTAAGGGTGAATAGATTTATGAGATCACAATATCCAATAGCTGATATTGATTAACCGATACTTGCTAAAAAAATATTTATATTATATGATAAATAATAACAAAGGAATGAGGTGCATTTTATGAATCAAATAATTAAAGTAGCATGGGAATTAAACGAAAATACTGATAACAGATACAAATTAGTATATGAAATTGCAGAACTTGCAAAAAAACTCGTAGACGAATCACAGGCAAGAAAAGCTCGCGAAGGATTTGGTTTTGATGATGGTTATGAAGCAAGTTATACAAAAGAAAATCCTGTTGAACATGCCTTAATGGTAAAAGCATCTGAAGCTGATGATAACAGATTGGTAGGTTAAGATAAATAATACACAAAGTGCAGTTTGCCTTTGTGTATTATTGTATATTTTTGAGGTTGGATATGTTGCAGAATACGATTGATTATATAAATACATATACCGAGGATTTTAGGCCGGAAATAGGTATTGTTTTGGGTTCCGGTTTAGGTGAAATTGCTGACAAATTTTGCGAAATTTCTATACCTTACTCCAGAATACCGGGTTTTATGGCATCTTCAGTGCAGGGGCATAAAGGACGTTTAGTGTTTGCGAATATAGAAAATAGACAAGTGGTTATGATGCAGGGAAGAAATCACTTTTACGAAGGTTTTTCTATGGAACAAATTACTTATCCGATAAAAGTTATGAAAAAACTTGGTGTAAAAACCATTATTCTTACTAATGCTGCTGGAGCAGTTAATAAAGCTTTTCGTCCGGGAGATTTTATGGTAATAACTGATCATATAAATTTTATGGGGGTAAATCCATTAAGAGGCCCGAATGATCCGCAGTTTGGCTCAAGATTTCCTGATATGACAGAAGTTTATAATAAAGAATTAATAAAACAAATGGATGCAGTTGCGCGTCAATACAACATAAATATAAAGCATGGCGTATATATGGCATCGTCAGGCCCAAGTTATGAAACTCCTGCAGAGATTAGAATGGCAAGAATTATAGGCGCCGATGCTGCCGGTATGTCAACCGTTCCGGAAGCAATCGTTGCAAATTATTGTGGTATGAATGTTTTAGGTATAAGTTGTATATCTAATTATGCTGCCGGAATTTCAAACAGAAAATTATCTCATTCAGAAGTTATTGAAACAACTAATATGGCAAAGGGAAAATTTATTAAATTAATATTTGGCTTTCTAAAAAATTATAAAATTGATAAATAAATTTAATGAAAAATACTTTACATTTGTTTCATATTGTAATATAATATACCCGATGTTGGTTTACTAATAGTAGTAGAAAGAAAGAGGAAGTAAAAAAAATGAAAAAATTATTAGCAGGCTTATTAGTCGCAGGTATGCTTTCCATCACTACATCTCCTGTATTAGCTTATGCAGGAATTAATGATGTTGATGCTAATTACTGGGCTCAAACAGAAATTGCAAGTGTGGTAGGTAATTCTGTTATGTTTTTAAATAGCGGTAACTTCAACCCTGAAGCAAAAATTTCAAGAGTTGACTTTGTTGCAGCTTTATTAAAAGTATTACGTAACGATCAAGCAACTATCAAAGTATCTCCTAAGTTTTCAGACATAGCAGCTACTGGTGCAACTCATGATACAGTTGCAAGATCTCAACAAATCGGTTTAGTATACGGTTATCCTGACGGAACTTTCAGACCTCAAGGAAATATCTTGAGAGATGAAGCTCAATCAGTAATCAGTCATATTACTATTGACGGTACTATTGATAAAAATATTGTTTCAAAATATTCTGATGCAGCAAAAGTTCCTAACTGGGCTAAGAATATTTACGCAAAAACATTATCATATGGTATTTATGTAAATCATCCAAATGAAAATGAATTGAGACCAACTGATGCTTTAACAAGAGCTGAAGCTGCTGTATTATTATACAGATTAAGCCAAAAATTAGATTTGGTAAAAGCTCAATACAAATATGCAAATGAAGTTGTTTTAGGAACTGAACACTTAAATGTTACTAAAAAAGCTCCTTGCAACGAAGTTACAATTACTAACTTAAGAAATATCGTTAAAGAAGGCAACGTATTAGAAATTGAATATACAGATAAATTCAAATCTAAATTGGCTGCTGCTGGTGATACAGTTACATTTACAAATCCTGAAGATATCGTAACTGAAGAAGGTACTTTATTATTCCCGGCTGGATCTACATTCTACGGAACAGTATTGAATGTTCAAGATCCTCAATGGTTTAACAAAAATGCTAGAGTTTACACTCAAATCAACAAAGTTGTTACTCCATCAGGAAAAACTGTTGATATGAATGCAAAACCATTCTACAAAGACTATGCTTTAAAAGAAGGTCCTTGGATGACAGCTGGTAAAGTTGCATTGTACACAGTTGGTGGTACAGCAGTTGGTACTGGTGCTGGTGTTGGTTTATCATTCATTCCAAAACCTCACAAAGTTGGTACTGGTGTTGCTATCGGTACTCCTGTTGGTGCCGGTGTTGGTTTAATCACAGGTTTAGTAACTCCTGGTTTGAACTATGTAGCACATGAAGGCGAAGAAATCAGAGTTATCTTATTAGATGACGCTAGTATTGCAAAATAGTCTTCATTATAAGAATGAAAGATCGGTACTGAATTTCAGTATCGATCTTTTTTTGTGTAAAGAAAATATTAAAATTTGCGATAATACTTGATTTTATTGTTATAATTATACTACTATAATTATAGTATTGAAATAGAGGGAAGTGTAAAATATGAAAAAAGAGAAGCCGAATATAGCAATTCTTGGTGCAACAGGTGTTGTGGGGAGAGAAATTACAAAAATTGTTGATGAGTTAAATGTTGAATATAATTCTATAAAATTTTTATCCAGTGCAAAAAGTGCTGGTTCAAAAATCACATTTCAGGGTAAGGAATATATTGTTGAGGAAGCAAAGCCTGAAAGTTTTGATGGTGTTAATATAGTTTTGGCAAGTGCAGGGGCTTCAACATCAAAATTATTTGCACCTGAAATAGTAAAACGAGGAGGGGTTTTGATTGATAATTCTTCTGCGTTTAGAATGGAAAATGACGTTCCTTTAGTCATTGCATATGTTAATGATGAAGATTTGAAGAAGCATAAGGGTATTATTTCAAATCCAAATTGTTCAACTTCCCAATTAATGTTGGTTTTAAAACCTTTGCATGAACAATTTGGTATAAAAAGACTTATTGTAACTACTTATCAGGCAGTGTCAGGTGCAGGTTTGAAAGCTATACAAGAGTTAGAAGCAAATACTAAAGCAAAATTAAATGGAGAAGAATATATTCCAAGTGCATTTAAAAAAGAAATTGCATTTAATGTATTACCTCAAATTGATGTATTTACGCAAAACGGATACACAAAGGAAGAAATGAAAGTGGTGAATGAAACTAAGAAGATTCTTCATTTGCCTCAAGAGCTGCCAATTTCATGTACGGCTGCGAGAGTTCCTGTATTTAACAGTCATTCAGAAGCTGTTGATATTGAATTTGAAAAAGATGTTACTCCGGATCAGGTAAGAGAGATTTTAAAAAATTCTTTCGGATTAAAAGTAATAGATAACCCTGATGATTTTGAATATCCTACAACTAAGGATTCAAGCGGAGTTGATCCTGTATTTGTCGGTAGAATAAGAAAGAATTTAGCATTTAATAATGGTATTTCGTTGTGGTGTGTTGCAGATAATTTGAGAATAGGTGCGGCGTTAAATACTGTCAGATTGTGTAAAAAAGTTACTGAAATGGAATTATATTAATAATCAGAATAGAGGAAGTTAAACATGAATAGTTATTTGGAAAATGTGTTAGAGCAAACAAAAAAAAGAAATAGTGAGCAAAAAGAATTTTTACAGGCTGTAGATGAAGTTTTATCTACGATTGAGCCTTTGGTTGAGGCACATCCTGAATATGAAAAATTGTCTATATTGGAAAGAATGGTTGAACCTGAAAGGGCAATCTTATTCAGAGTTCCTTGGGTTAATGATGAGGGTAAAGTTGTCGTAAACAGAGGTTATAGAATACAATTTAGTTCTCTTATCGGACCTTATAAAGGTGGTTTAAGATTTCATCCAAGTGTAAATTTAAGTATAATGAAATTTTTAGGATTTGAACAAATTTTTAAAAATGCTTTAACAGGATTACCTATCGGTGGTGCAAAAGGTGGAAGTGATTTTGATCCTAAGGGTAAATCCGAAGGTGAAATAATGAGATTTTGTCAAAGTTTTATGACTGAATTATACCGTCATATTGGGCAGGATGTGGATGTTCCGGCAGGTGATATCGGTGTAGGCGGTCGTGAAATCGGATATCTTTTCGGCCAATATAAAAGAATCAGAGATGCCTATGAAGGCGGTGTTTTGACAGGTAAAGATATTTGTTATGGCGGTTCTCTTGCAAGAAAAGAAGCAACAGGTTACGGGTTGTTATTTTTTATGAAAGAGATGCTTTCTGCACATGGTCAGTCTTTACAGGGAAAAACTGTTACAATTTCCGGTTCAGGTAATGTTGCAATATATGCTTGTCAAAAAGCAACTTCACTTGGCGCAAAAGTTGTTGCTATGAGTGATTCAAACGGTTGTATTTATGATGAAAACGGAATTGACCTTGATTGTATTAAAGAAATTAAAGAAGTAAAAAGAGGAAGAATCAAAGAATATTTAGAATGTCATCCAAATGCAAAATATATGGAATCAAATGGTGAAGACTCTCCTATTTGGACTATAAAAACTGATATTGCTCTTCCTTGTGCAACTCAAAATGAAATAAGCTTGAACAGCGCTAAAAAACTTGTAAAAAATGGTGTAATTGCAGTAGGTGAAGGTGCGAACATGCCTTCAACAAAAGAAGCTGCAGAATATTTTCTTGAACACGGTGTGTTATTTGCACCTGCAAAAGCTGCTAATGCCGGAGGTGTTGCAACATCAGCGATTGAAATGACTCAAAACAGCATAAGATATTATTATACATTTGATGAAGTAGAGAAAAAACTTGAAAGAATCATGATAAATATCTTTAATGATTGTAAGAAAGCAGCAGATGAGTATGGTCACAGCGGAAATTATATAATGGGTGCAAATATTGCGGCGTTCAAAAAATTATCTGATGCAATGAAAGCACAAGGTGTTGTATAAACGGTATTTATTTAATAATTAAAAAGAGCTGATTTTCAGCTCTTTTTTAATTGTTCGATTTCTTGTTTTAAATTTTCAATTTCTGTTTTGATAGGATCGGGGATATGGTTGTGCATAAGGTTTCCGTCTTCATCAACCGTTGCTCTTTGGACAATTCTGCCAGGGATTCCAACAACTGTTGAATGAGAAGGAACATCTTCGATAACAACAGAACCTGCTCCTATTCTGACATGGTCTGCAATTATTATATCTCCAAGAACTTTTGCTCCTGCTCCGATTACAACGTGATTTCCAATGCTCGGGTGACGTTTTCCGGTGTCTTTTCCTGTTCCGCCAAGTGTTACCTGTTGGTAAATTAAAACATCATCACCAATTATTGTTGTTTCACCGATAACAACTCCTTCTCCATGGTCGATAAAAAATCTTCTGCCAATTTTTGCAGCCGGATGAATTTCAATGCCTGTAATAATTCTTGTAAGGTAAGAAATCATTCTTGGAATTAAAGGGATATGCCATTTGTATAATCTGTGCGCTAATCTGTATGCAATTAGTGCATGTAATCCAGGATAGCAGAGAATAACTTCAAATATATTCTTTGCTGCCGGATCGTTATCATAAATTACTTTTATATCTTCGTGAACTTTAGAAATACCACGTTTAATTGTTTCAAACATATTAGTGTACCAATTTTGCGAATTTGCGTTTACCTGCTTGTAATACTACACTTTCTTCAAAAGAAACAGAATAAGACATATCGGCAATTTTTTCACCGTTAATTTTTACTCCGCCCCCTTGGATTAAGCGTTTTGCTTCTCCTTTGCTCGAAACAAAATTTAATTCTGTTAGCAAATCTAAAATAGCTTTACCATTTTCAACTTTAACCTCTTGAATATCTTCAGGAATACCTTTGTTTGAAACTACATTGATAAATTCTTCCTGTGCTTTATTGGCACCATCTTTACCATGATATTCTTCAGTTATTGTATGGGCTAATTGCATTTTTAGATTTCTTGGGTTAATTGAACCATCAGCGATTTGTTTGTCATATTTTTCCAAATCTTCTTTTGAAGTATCAGTTAATAATGAGAAATAACGGGTAATCATATTATCAGGAATACTCATCAATTTACCAAACATATCTTTTGCGCTATCTGTTAGTGATATACAATGCTCAGGATATGTTTTTGACATCTTTACAACCCCATCAGTACCTTCTAATAATGGTAATAAACAAACTAGTTGAGGATATTTTTTACCATAAGCCGCCTGAATATCTCTGCCCAATAAAGTATTAAATCTTTGGTCCGTTCCGCCTAATTCTATATCTGCATCAATTGCAACAGAATCATAAGCCTGCATTAAAGGATAATAAAATTCAACAATAGAAATAGGTTTGCCTTCAGAATAACGTTTTGCAAAATCATCTCTTGTCATCATTTGAGCAACAGTAACTTTTCCTGCAAGCGCCAAAAGTTCCGTAAAACTCATTTTATGAAGCCAATCAGCATTATTTACAACTTCAGCCTGAGAAACATCCAATACTTTTGACATTTGTTCAAAATAAGTTTTTGCATTTTCTTCAACTTGTTCTTTAGTCAAAGCAGGGCGGGTTTCAGATTTTCCTGAAGGGTCACCTATCATTGCTGTTGCACCACCAACAAGAAGGACTATTTGATGTCCGAATTTTTGAAATTCTTTTAATTTTCTCATTACAACTGTATGCCCAAGGTGCAGGTCAGGTCTTGTCGGGTCCATTCCCAATTTAATTCTTAACGGTTTTCCTGTATCAGAGGAATGTTGTAATTTAACTGCTAATTCTTCTATTCCCCCAGGTAATATTTCCGCATTTCTTGCTATATATTTTGCTTGTTCTATAAATTCTTCTTTTATTTCTACCATTGTTTTCTCCTATTCCGTATTTTAATTATAGCAAAAATATAGCAAAAAAAATTTTCAGGTGGTTTGCTATGTATATGGACAACAAAATTAGTTTTAAAGGTATAAGTAATGTTGGAGCGATACAATTAAAAGTTATCAATCCTGATAATATGCGCTTATTAAAAAGAAAATACTTAACTTTGAGTATAAATAACGATAAGTATGGAAATGATCTTGACGATTATAAAAAATGCTTGGAAAAGTGTATGCCTTCAAGAGTTTTTGATTTTCCTCATGATAATGCTATCTTAAATATTTTTACTCAAAGTAGAAACGGAAAAAAATATGATGTTCCAAAGTTGTTTTTCAATTTTTATGAAATTCCGCGCACAAGAAGAATGGTTCCGTTTTTCGAATACGTAGCAAAGCTTACCCGTAAGATTGCGAATTTACCTGATGAAAAATTTCATGTCAGTGATTCTTTTAAATATGGGAAGGATGGAGATAGATATATTCTAGGTGATAGTACTGTTTCAGAATTAATGCCTGATCCGAGTATCAGGAAACAGGCATTAGATCATATATACAGTCCAACAGGTGCAAAAACCGGAGCAAGTCTTATTAATGCTGATATACAAGCTGCAATGGAAGATTATCTGCTTTAACTTATTATTTTAACTCCGGAACTTGTTCCCAGCCTTGATGCTCCTGCTTTTATCATTGAAATTGCCGTTTCTTTATCTCTGATTCCCCCAGATGCTTTAACTTTCAAACCGGCATCTTTTACGGTATCAAACATTAGTTTGACATCTTCAACTTTAGCACCAACCCCGCCTTTCACAAAGCCGGTGGAAGTTTTTACAAAATCAGCTCCACCTTCTATTGAATATCTGCAGGCTTCAATAATATCTTCTTTTGTCAGTAAATCTGTCTCAATAATTACCTTTAGGTTATGATTTTGACAAGCTTTTTTAATTTCTTTTATTTCATTTACTATAAAATCTTTTTCTCTGTCTTTTAATTTTGTAACATTGATAACCATATCAATTTCATCTGCTCCGTCTTCAATTGCCTCTTTCGTTTCAAAAACTTTAACTTCTGTAGTGTTTGCACCCAGAGGAAAACCAATAACAGTAACAATTTTCACATCAGTATTATTTAAATTTTCTTTTGCAAGTTTGACGTAACATGGATTTATGCATACTCCAAGAAAATTATTTTCTTTTGCTTCATCAAAAAGCTTGATTAAATCTGTTTTTTTTGCGTCTTGTTTTAATAAAGTATGCTCAATGTATTTATTTAAGTTTTCCATAGCTTTCTCCTTTACAGTATGTTTTCCAGTATTTCCGAAGTCTGATCTGAATGATTTAGTGTAAAAATATGCAAACCCTTTACTCCAAAATCAATTAAGTTTTGACATTGTTCTATACAAAATTCTATTCCGATTTGTTTTGTATCATTTGGAAATTTTTCCAATCTTTGCCTAAATTTTTCAGGAAAAGTTATTCTTGCCATTCCAATCATTTTATCTACTTGGGCAAGGCTTCTAACAGGCATGATCCCTGGTATTATAGGTATACTTATTCCCATTTCTGAAACTTTTTCACAATATTTATAATATTTATCGTTGTCAAAGAACATTTGTGTATATATTGCGCTGGCGCCATAATCAACTTTCTGTTTTAAATATTTCAGGTCTTCTTTTTGATTGGTGCTTTCAATATGAGTTTCAGGATACCCTGCAACGGCTATAGAAAGCGTAGATTTTGTATGAATAAAATCTACAAGATCGGATGCGTGTATAAAATCTAGATCATCAGTATTCAGATATTCCGGTATATCTCCTCGTAAAGCCAGAATATTTTCAATTCCTAAATTCTCAATTGATCTGATATAATTCTCTATTTCGCTTTTTATCATTGAAACGCATGTAAAATGCGGCATTAAATTTAATTCCAAATCTCTTATGCTTTTTATATCTTCAAAAGAAAATCTGTTTAGCCCGCCGCTTGCACCAAATGTTAATGATACCAAAGCAGGATTATATTTTTTTAAAATTCTCAACTCTTCAAATAAATCAGAAATATTACCGTTTTTAGGTGGGAATATTTCAAAAGAAATTTTTGGTGTAAAATCTTTTACTCCCCCATAGTTATTTTGCTGATATATTTCAGATAATTCCATAAATCGATTATATCATATAGCGAATTTTTTGGCATAAAAAAACTTGGCATTTTGCCAAGTTTTTGTTATTTTACATCTTTTATAAACCTTCCTTCAGTATCTTTTAGTACACAAACCGTAAAACCTAAAGAATCTTTTTTGAGTTCATATCCTGCAGGTAATGTCCTTGTCCCCGGCATTATACCAAACCAGTTATGGCAAATAACATGACCTTGAAATTTAGTACCCTCAGGTAGTCTCCCTGTGTTATTAACTGATTTGATTTGTTCATCAGTCAATCTTGAGAACATTCCACGCCATAATGAAATTTTTTCACAAGGTTCTACTTTTACCTTTTTGTCTTCATTTCCTTTGAAAGATGGTGTAAAAGTATCTCCCTCATGACGAACTATAGGATTATCCATTTTTTGTGATTTTTGAGGTACAAATATGTCTTGTTTTGTTTCTTTGACAATTTTAGTGTAACTTTTTGCAGATTGTTCATCATCAAATCTTCTTATATATCCGGCATCTCCAATTTTTCCCGTCGGATGTGCCGTTCTGACATTTACCAAATATTTTTGGCTGGATTTATCAAAACCCATATAATTTGCTGTTACTTCACTCATATTTTCTCCAATACTAACCTATCTTCCAAATGTATTAAAACACATATTCAAATATTTTTGCTATTATATGAATAAATATTAAAGGCGGTAAACCTGATGTCACCGCCTTTTAATCTGAGATATGATTATTAGCTATGCTGCTTGTACTTGTTGCTTTTTATTTGATCTTTCTACCCAAAAATCAATTAGCATAGAGCAGAAGAAAATACTTGAGTATGTTCCGATTAGAACACCAAGCATCATTGCAAGAACGAAATCTCTGGTTGTAATTCCTCCAAAGAAATACAAAGCTCCAAGAGCTAACAATGTTGTCATTGAAGTGTTTATACTTCTTGTAATTGTTTGTTGAACAGATGCGTCAACAATTTCTCCAAATGCCATTTTCTTTCCGTTATATCTTAAGTTTTCTCTTATACGGTCATAAGTTACAATTGTATCGTTAACAGAATAACCTATAACAGTAAGCATTGCAGTTAAGAATAAACCGTCAACCTCAACATTGTAAAATAATCCGAGTAATGAAAAGACTCCCAAAACAAAAGTTACGTCATGTATTAAACCCAATATAGCAGATACAGCATACTTAAATTCAAATCTGAATGAAATATAACAAATCATACCAATTATTGCAACCAACAAAGCAATAAATGACATTTTAAACAATTCATTACTTAATGTAGGACCAACTGAAGAAACTTGTATCAAATCAGCTTCTTTATACTGCTCTTTCATTACGTTAGTAATTTTTTGTGCTTCAGGCGAACCTTCATCAATAAATTTAGTTCTTACTGAAACCATAGACTTTGTATTATCTTTTTTATCTGCGTTGTTAACTTTTAAAACCTGAATATAAGTATTTGTAATACCTTCTTTAGTTAAGTTTTCACGAGTTTTTGCAACATCCTGGCTTGTCACATCATCAGATGTTGAATATTGCATAATTGTACCACCTGTATAATCAATCCCGACTTTTACAGGTGAGTGTGTCGGGTAAGTAATCATTGAATATATCATTGCGATAATACCCGGTATTAATAATATTGCTGATAGGCAGAACCATAAGATTCTGTACTTAACAACTTTTATTCCGTCTTTTTTAAATTCAAACATTTTATATTTCCCTCATATATTAATCTAAAATACCGAAACGAGCTTTTTCTCTTTTTGTTTCTTCAAATACAGCAGCTTGTCCGATTTCTTCTTTCTTTAATCCAAACAATGCAGGATATTTCAATTCTCCTGTGCCAAAAATTAAATGCATGAAGTTTCTTGTAACAGTAATAGCTGTAAACAATGAAACTAAAATACCTAAAAACAGAGTTAAAGCAAAACCTTTTACAACACTTGTTCCAAGGAAATATAAGACAATACAAGTTAAAATTGTTGTCATGTTTGAGTCAAAAATACTTGCCCAGGCTCTGTCAAATCCCGAATTAATAGCTGTGAATAAATTTCTTCCCGCTCTTAATTCTTCTTTTGTTCTTTCAAATATAAGAATATTTGCATCTACTGCCATACCGATACTTAATACAAAACCTGCAATACCGGCAAGTGTTAATGTAACAGGAATAGCTTTAAATAATGCAAATAATATTAAACCGTATACAATTAAAGCAATATCAGCAATCATGCCAGGTAATCTATACATCAATAGCATAAATAACATAACCAAAGCGATACCAATTATACTTGCTACTTTTGATTTTTCGATACTTGCAGCACCTAATGTAGGGCCTACTGTATTTTCCTGAATAATATCTGAAGGAACAGGTAATGCTCCGGCATTT
>CACXDL010000060.1 GCA_902766395.1 uncultured bacterium | reverse complement strand
CTTTTTAAATGGTCGGGATGACATGATTCGAACATGCGACCCCCTCGTCCCAAGCGAGGTGCGCTACCAAGCTGCGCTACATCCCGAAGGGGTGATTACTCTCTTATGTTATAGTAAACATTTTTATTCGTCAAGTGCTTTTTGGTGTTTACAATGTTAATATATTTTTGTTATGTGTGTTGAGTATGATATTATTAAACTATGGTTAGATTAATTAATCGAAATAATATAAAATATTTTGCGGCTGTTGTTTATAGGGTATTGAAGCTCCAAGAAAAGTTAACCTTTATCAAGAATATTAATTATCCAAAACAAGATCCGGTTATATTTGCAATGTGGCATGCAAATCAGTTTTCTGTGCATGGTCTGGAAAATCGCGGGAATGTAAATGTATTGATAAGCACTTCGTTAGATGGTGATATAGTGTCTTATGTTTGTGAGAACTGGGGTTTTAAAGTGAAACGCGGTTCTGCAGGTAAAAAAGGGGCAATTGCATCAACATTGCAATTGCTTGAATGTTTAAAGAATAATGAAAGTATTGTTCTAATGGTCGACGGCCCGAGAGGACCTTTTCACGAAGTAAAGAAAGGGGCAATTGCTCTTTCCAGAGATTCAGGAGTCCCAATAGTTCCAATGCATTGGTATTCTCCTGAAAATACTTTTAAAGCCTTTAATTCTTGGGACAAAATGAAGTGCCCTGTTGGAATTTGTCATATAATGAATATATATGGTGATCCTATTTATACTGATGGAAAAACAGATGAAGAGGTCGCCAAAGAGGTCAAAGAGGCTTTATTAGAACTAGAAAG
This sequence comes from uncultured bacterium, assembly GCA_902766395.1. Classification (GTDB taxonomy): domain Bacteria; phylum Cyanobacteriota; class Vampirovibrionia; order Gastranaerophilales; family Gastranaerophilaceae; genus Zag111. Next base: position 11,282 of record CACXDL010000060.1, on the reverse strand, counting down.
AATAGCCCCTGCCAAATATGAAGAAGCTAAAAAGAGTAATTTATGGAAAAAGACAAAATAAAAATTTCAATACTTCAGATGTCATCTCAAATAGGGGATGTAACAGCAAACTGTAAGAAGGTAGAAGATATAATAGAATCTGAGTTACCTACGGATAGTGACATTTTGGTGTTGCCTGAAGTCTGGAGTTGTGGGTGGTCTTGCTCTAATTTTTTAAAAACTGCACAAGATGTAAGTGATAGCAGTATATTATCTTTTCTTTCCAATATTGCAAAGAATTTTCAGATTAATATAATCGGAGGGAGTTTTATTTCCATTCAGAGTGGTAGATATTATAATACCTGTCCGGTTTTTGATCGAAGTGGAAAATTAATTGCGTTATACAATAAAAATCATTTATATTCATATTACGGATGTTTTGAAGACAAGTATGTTTCTCACGGGGAGAATCCTGTATTGGTTGATTTAGATGGAGTAAAATATGGTTTATCAATTTGTTATGATATAAGATTCCCTGAGTTATACAGAGAATATGCAAAAGCCGGAGCGGATGTATTGGTAAATTGTGCGGCTTGGGGAGCAAAAAAGCCTGTACCTTGGGAAGTGATGACAAAATCAAGAGCTGTTGAAAACCAGTGTTATATGGTTGCTTTAACGCAATGTGGCTACATAGAAAATGATGACTATAATCTTGGAGAGTCAAGAATAATTGACTATAAGGGTGAAGAAATTTCAAACATTATTGAAAAAGAAGGCATTGCAAGTGCGGAAATTAGTTTAGATAAAATGTATGAATTCCGTTCTAAGTGTACTGTATTAAGAGATATAAAAGATAATTATGAGGTAAAAATATTATGCGCAAGGTAATAACGTTTATTTTGGCTTTTTGCTTGTCTGTTTCAGCAGCATCTGCGGAGTCAATATCTAAAACAATAAGATCTTCAAAAATAAATCCAAGTGCAATTTCTGTTTCTGTCAGAGACATGAAAGATGGTAAAATTGTCTATTCTTGGCATGACAAATCTCCAATGACTCCTGCTTCGACTTTGAAATTGGTAACTTTAATGGGCTCATTGGATTCTTTGGGTAGTGATTATGAATTTTCGACATCATTATATAAAAGTGTTAATAACGATTTATATTTAAAATTAGGTGCAGATCCTTTTTTATCTTCTTCTGACTTAGATACATTGTTTGAAGCTGCAGTATCAAAAAAAATAATAGAACCCAAAAAAATATTTATAGATGATTCAATATTTGATTCTATTGAGTGGGGTGAAGGATGGCAATGGGATGATGAATTAAATCCATTAATGCAAAAATTTAGTGCGTATAACATTGACAAAAATACTTTAAATATTATTGTAGCCCCTAAAACAGGGTTAAAAGTTCCTTATATTTCTATAAAACCATATTATCCGATTAATGTTATGAATTTAGTTTTGGCGGATGCTAATTCGGGAAGAAATAATTTGGCTGTGGAAAAGAATACTATTTATTCTCCGAATACAATCTGTATTTCAGGCACTATATCTTCTCAGGCAATTGTAAATATACCGGTACCAAATCCGAGGGTATATTTTAAAATGAGATTGGATGATGTTATTCGTAAAAATAAAATTATGTATTTAAAATCCTATCCAAGGAAAAAGATGCCGTCAGACAAAATATATTTGGTTAAAGAGGTAAAACACTCTATAGACGAAGCTATTCTTGAGGTATTAAAAAACAGCAATAATTTTATAGCAGAAACTTTATTTAAACTTGCGGGAGCAAATTACACTCACTCTATGGGTACTACTGATAATTCTTACAGTATGTTAAAAGAGTATTTAAACGGGTTAAATGTTTCAAGTGAGGATATAAAATTTGTGGATGGCAGCGGAGTTTCAAAAAACAACATTATGACGGCAGATTTTATGACTGATTTTTTGTATAAAGTTTCTTCTGATAAGAATTTTGAACTATTAAAATCTAATATGCCTATACCCGGAGAAGGAACGTTGAAAACAAGAATGTTATATTTTAAGGATTCTTTAAAAGCAAAAACAGGTACTTTGTCTGATACAAGTGCGATTGCTGGTTATATAACGACAAGAAAAGGTAAAGTTTATGCATTTGATATTATGGTGAAAGATGCAAAATCTTCTATGTCTGATAAAAAAGATATTGAAGAACAAATTTTGAGAGAAATTTATATGAATTAATAAGAGGTATTTTTTATGTATGAACCGGATGTAACTATAATTATACCAACGTATAACATTGTTGAAGAAGGCTACGCAGATGATTTTACATTGATGCTAAGATTATTAGATAAACAGACTTATCCTAATGTCGAACATCTTGTTATGGACAATGCTTCAACAGATGAGACTCCTATATTATTGAAAGATTATAAAAATAAAGGGTATATAAATTTCTTGTCAGCTCCGGATAACGGCAAGTATGATGCTATTAATAATGCTTTGTACAAAGCAAGAGGAAAATATGTTGGTATTTTAAGTTGCGATGATTTCTTTCATGATATTACTGCTATTGCGGACATTGTTAATTTAATGGAAACAGAAAATGCGGATTTTTGTTGTTATCCGACATATTATATTCAGGAAGATTTTTCAGTATTCCAATATGTCCCATCTTTGTTAAATGTTTTTCAGGTTAATCCTTGCCCGCATCAGGGGGTTTTTTACCGTAAAGAAACTCTTATGAATTTAGGAAACTTTGATGCTAAATTTAAGATTTTAGCAGATTATGACATGATGATAAGAATGATTATGAACAAATGCTCAGCGGTTTATTATGATAATACATGCGTAACCTGTCATGAACCTTTGTCTATAAAACGTACAGTTCAGCTCGAAGCAGAAGCAAGACATATATATTATAAAAATTATAAATCCCTTTATAATATGACAGATGAAGTTCTGGATCGTCTGGTTACATTGTCTGAAATACCAAAGCCATTGTTGGATCGCTTTGCGACATATTTCCCAGAGGATAATGAACTGTTCTATCAGAGATATCAGGAGATGTATGATATGCGCGCAGAGGGAATGCGTCTTCAAAGACAAGAAGACAGAATGAACAGGTGGCAAAGGTAAATGATTTGCAAATTAGTTTTGCTGTGTTTATAATTAAGTTATAGTTATAATTTATAAGAAGGCGGGAATATGAGTGATAGAAAAATCGCAGTTTTAGGATGCGGATTATGGGGAAGAAATGTTGTAAGAAACTTCTATAATTTAAATGCATTGGGCATGGTTTGTGATTTAGATGACGATAATATTGCTAAAGTAAAAGAACAATACCCGGATATTAAAACGACAAAAGATTTCCATGATATTTTAAAAGACGATAATATTATGGGGGTTGTTGTAGTCACTCCGAGCCATACTCATTTCAAGTTTGTTAAGGCTATGTTAGAGGCCGGAAAACATGTATATGTTGAAAAACCAATTTCTACCGTAGCTCAGGAAGCAAGAGATTTAACCGATTTAGCAGAGTCAAAAGGTTTGGTTTTAATGGTTGGGCATTTACTGTTATATCATCCTGCAGTAAATCGTTTAAAAATGCTTATTGAAGAAGGTGAGCTTGGTGAAATAGTTTATGCACAGAGTGACAGATTAAATATAAATTATTTTAAAAATGACAGAAGTGTTATGTGGGATTTGGCTCCGCATGATGTGTCTATGATAAGTTATGTTTTGGGTAAAAATCCTAAACGTGTTATCTCTGCTGTTGGATGTTCTTCTGATCGTAATGATATTATGGACATAACTCATTTATCTATTGAAATGGAAGGGGGAGCAATTGCTCAAATTTCAGATAGCTGGATTACTCCTAAAAAACATGTCCAGTTGTTAGTTAGAGGTACTAAAAAAACTGCAATTATGGACGATACTGTTGCTGAGAATAAGTTGACGATATATGATAATTTTAAAGCAGGAAGTAGTGAAGTTGTTCAGTCTGATTATTTGGAAATTGAACCTTTAAAGTTAGAATGTCAGCACTTTGTAAATTGTTGTGAAACCGGTAAAAAAGCCCGTTCTGATGGGGAAAACGGTTTTATCGTTGTTAGTATCTTAGAAGAAGCAGAAAAAGTTATGCTTGGGGATAGAGTTAAGAATCTTGATAATGTAGATTTTGCTCTCTCTCGTTCAAAAAAATAAAAGGGGATAATATGGATATAAAGAAAAATAGTGCAAATATTGTTTCGATAACAAGGATATTTGTAGCGTTTGCATCGGTGGCATTGCTTTTTGTTCATACAAAAACTTCTTATATATGGGCTGTTGTCTTAGCAATTATAGCTTTTTCAATGGATGCAGTTGACGGATATTTGGCAAGAAAATATGGTCAGGCATCTCAGTTGGGGGCGGTTCTTGATATTATGGGTGACAGAATCATTGAGGCTATTTATTGGATAGTGTTTGCTGTTTTAGGTTGGTTGCCTGTTATATTTCCAATTATTTGTGTAACCCGTGCATTTATTACTGATAATATCAGAAGTATTGCCCTTACAAAAGGTATGACACCATTTGGAATGCAAACTACTGAATGGGGAAAATATATTTGCGCTTCTAAATTTATGAAAACAAGTTATGCAGTTGCAAAAGTTGCTGCATTCGTATTGTTGATAGTTGCAAATATACCGGGGCTATGTGAATGTATTGCGACTCCAGTATCTTTAATTGCTGTTATTCTGGCATGGATTGCAATAATCTTTTGTGTTGTTCGGGCAGTTCCTGTAGTTGCTGAAAGCGGAAAATTATTTAATGATGCAAAGTAGTAAGTTAAATATAGTTCTTTATGAACCTGAAATTCCACAAAATACCGGGAACATTGCAAGGCTTTGTGCTTGTTGCGGTGCATCCTTGTTTCTTGTCGGGAAATTAGGGTTTTCTTTATCAAGCAAATATACAAAACGTGCAGGACTTGATTATTGGGATAGTGTTGATTTACATAAGGTAGAATCAATGGAAGAATTGTATAAAAATTTCCCAAATTCTACATTTTATTATTTGACAACAAAAACCGATAAACTATATACGGATATAACCTTTAAAGACGGGGATTTTATAGTTTTTGGTCCTGAGACACGCGGTTTGCCTGATAAATATGTAAAAGATGGAAATGCAAGAACAATACCTATGAAAGAGGGGCAAAGGAGTTTAAATCTTTCAAATTCGGTTGCGATAGTTGCTTATGAGGCGATAAGACAAAATGGAATTTAAATTACCTAAAAGAATTGAAAATTCAAATAAATCAACATATGGACGAGTTGTTAATATTGCAGGCTCTGATTATATGCCCGGAGCTGCTTATTTATCTTCTGTTTCTGCATTAAAAGTCGGGTGCGGCTATTGTTTTTTATGCTCAACAGATCGAGTTATTGATGCTGTTGCTGCAAAAACTTCAAATGTAGTGTTTGTCCCAAAATCTGAATTGCCCAATATCTTATCTGGAGTTGATGTTGTAGAAATTGGTTGTGGCTTGGGGACTTCTCAGGACTCTGTAAAGTTATTTTCAAAATTTTTGGATAACGTAGATTCTTCTATCCCTGTTGTAGTAGATGCTGATGGTTTAAATATTCTTGCCGATAACAACATTGACCTGTTGTATGATTTTAACAATAAAAAGTTTTCAAAATTGGTATTTACTCCTCATCCAAAAGAAGCTGCAAGATTGCTAAAATGTTCATTATCTGACGTTTTAAATAATGTGCAAGAAAGTGCAAAAAAGATTTCAAAGGATTTTAACTGTGTAACGGTTTTAAAAACACATAATACTTATGTTTGTTCTCCTGATGGGCAGGAGTATACAAATAAAACAGGAAATAGCTCTATGGCAAAAGCCGGAAGTGGAGATGTTCTAACCGGTATATTGTCAGGTCTTATTGCTCAGGGTATGGATATATATGAAGCATCTTGTCTTGGGGTTCATCTTCATGGGTTAAGTGGGGATTTTGCAAAAGAAGAGCTTACCGAATACTGCGTAATGGCAAGTGATTTGGTAAGCTATATCTCTAACGCTGTTAAATTCTATTTATCCAAAGAAGTGTAAGTCTTGTCCTAATTCTTCATTTACCGGCTTTAATTTAATTCCTTTTTGATAAGATTTCCCTGTATCAATTATAACTTTCTTAGCGGCTTCTGTAACTTTTTCTGCCGTGTTTAAAGCTTTTACGTCTGCATAATTTGTTCCGGCCCATATATATGGATAAGGTTCAATATTCGCGGCCGTTTTATTGTGTTTTTTTGAGACTGTTTTTATAAATTTTTCGGCTATCGGTGATATTTCCGCATACATTTTTTGTATTCCTATTAGCATATTATTTCTCCTTTGCTATCTATATTACTGCTGTGTACATCTAAAAAAATAGTCTGGTTGGGTAATTATTTCCCTCTCAGACTATTTAAAACGTGTAAAAATAAATTTTGCTATCTTTTATTAAACTTGAGTAAGAATTTCAAAAGGTCTTTCTTCTACTTTCATAGATTCATTTGAAATTATACCTCTTTTTAGCTCTGTAAAGCTTGCATTTTTAGAACTAAACTTATTTTTCAAAAATTCATATGCAACTTTCGGGTCGCACTTTGAACCACAGGTAAACAGGTCAACAGCTGCATATCCAAGTTCTGGCCAAGTATGAATAGCCAAATGACTTTCTGAAATAATTACAACACCTGATACTCCGTATGGACTGAACATGTGAAAACATTTCTGAACAATAGTTGCTCCGCATTCGAGCGCAGCTTCCATCATATATTTTTCAACCTTATCAATACTGTTTAAAGTATTAGGGTCACATTCAAAAAATTCCGCAAGGACATGTCGTCCTAAATGTGTTTCGTTTAATCCGGAATGCTCATTAAATGTGTCTATCGGTGAATATGTCAATTTGTTTTTCTCCTTATTAAAATGTATATTTAACACTAATCAATAATATAATAAAAAACTTTTTTTTGATAATCAATAGTAAATTTCAATATATTTTATAAATTAAATATTGCCCTTATGGTTCTTGTAACTTATGTTTTTGCCATATTTATCTTTATTAAGTTTTATTAATATTTCAATCCAGATATGTTGTTTATAATAATATAAGTTTATGAATAATAAAATTTTAGTTATAGATGATGATATTTCAATTAATGAGTTGATAAAGGTCAATTTGGAATTAAGTGGATATTCTGTCTTTCAGGCTTATGATGGAGTGAAGGGTTTTGCCCTTGTTAAGCAGGAATTGCCTTCTCTTGTAATTTTGGATGTAATGATGCCTGATGTGGATGGTTTTACAGTTGCAAAAAGAATCCGAGAGAATGCTGCTACAAAAGATATTCCTATTTTGATGCTTACGGCTTTATCTCAGTTGAATGATAAAGTTAAGGGGTTTGACATCGGAGTTGATGATTACTTGGTTAAACCTTTTGAAATTGAGGAGTTACAGGTGAGGGTCAGGGCATTATTAAAAAGAACAAAACAAATTCCTGTTTCGGCATCTGTAAGAGATCTTTTGACTTTGGGTGAAATTACTTTGCTTCCGGAACAATATAGTGTACAAATCGGCGATAAACAGGTAAAGCTGACGCCTATTGAGTATGAAATTTTTAATCTGTTGTTCCAAAATCATGGGAATATGGTTTCATCAGCTCAGTTGTTAAAAGAAATTTGGGGTTATTCTCCGGACGATGATATTGAAACGATAAGGGTTCATATTCGTCATTTAAGAAGCAAGATTGAAAAAATATCAAATGGTAAAAAGTATATAGAGACCATCTATGGCGGAGGTTACAAATTGAATGCATAAAAAAATGAGCCCCTTAAAGGCTCATTTTTTTGTATACTATAAACTTAAGCTTCAGCAGATGCTTCTTCAGCTGGAGTTTCTTCTGCAGGAGCTTCTTCTGCTGGTGCTTCAGCAGCTGCTTTTGCTTCAGCTTCAGCCTGTGCCTTTGCTTCTTCTTCAGCTTGTTTTTTAGCTAATGCTTTCTTTGATAGTTTTACTGTTTCTTTTTTCTTATAATCAAGTGTTCCGTCTTCTTTACAGTGTTTAATCAAGTATTGAACTCTTTCAGTAGGTTGAGCACCTTTAGAAATCCATTCTTGAGCTGCTGCTTTATCAAATTTCATTTCTTTTGTTTTAGGATTATAGAAACCTAATTCCTGAATAGGTCTGCCTTCTCTTTTTGTTGTAGAGTTGATAACTATAATTCTGTAAGATGGTTGTTTCTTTGCACCCAATCTTTTAAGTCTGATTTTTAACATTTTGTTTTCCTTCTTTATTTATTCTGTAACTATCGGTAAATCAACCGCCGCTTGTTGATTCCCTCGGATGGGCTAAAGAGGAATTACCTAATCCGTATTTTGATTTAATCACAAATATTTTTTTTTATCAATAAGTTTGTAAATATTTGTTTTGCCTTCTTTACTATCTTGCTTTTACTTATTTTTATAATAAAATATTCCTAGATGTGTAGTAAAAAATGAGGGTTTTAACATGGAAACAATTTTAAAAAACGAAAAAGATAATATTGTAGAAATTACAATGACAATTCCTGCTAAGGAAGCTGAATCTGCTTATGATATGGCTATTGGTCGTATAGGTCAACATATTAATGTTAACGGATTTAGAAAAGGTAAAGCTCCAAAGTCAGTAGTTGAAAGACATGTCGGAGTTGACAGAATTCAGCAGGAAGCATTGGAAATCTTTTTACCAAAATATATTAATCAAGCCATTTATGATAATAAATTAGATATTATTACTCAACCTGCTTTGACAAATTATTCTTTTGAATATGGAAAAGATGTTCAGGCAACTTTTGTTGTTGAAACAAGACCTGAATTTACAATGCCTAATTATAAAGGCCTAAGTTTAAAAGCTGAGATTGCTCCTGCTGATGATAAGGCTTTTGACAAAGCTTTAGAAGGGTTTTTAAATCAACATGCGTCATTAGAGTTGGTTCTTGACAGACCTTCTAATGATAAAGATATCATGGTGTTCGATTTTGAAGGAACTTGTAATGGTGAGAAAATTCAGGGAGGTTCTGCTAAGGATTATGCTTTGGATCTTGGAAATTCGAATTTTATTCCGGGTTTTGCCGAGCAGTTGGTGGGACATAATATTAAAGATGAATTTAACATTGAAGTTATTTTCCCTGAAGAATATCACGACGAAAAATTAAAAGGTCAGCCGGCAACTTTTGCTATTAAAGTTAAAGAAATCAAACAAAGAGTTATCCCTGAATTAACAGATGATTTTGTTAAAAAGTCTACAAGATTTGCATCTGTGGATGATTTAAAAGCTGATATCCAGAACTTTATTGATAGCCAAAGAGAAAGTTTGAAAAAGTCTGCAGCAGAAAATTCTGTATTTAAGTCGATTTCTGATTCTACAAAAATAGATATTCCTCAAACAATGATTGAAAGAGAAATCTCTGCTATTATCAATGAAAACCGTCAAAGAATTGCTTATCAAAATGGAAACTGGGATAAATTTATTGAAGCTCAGGGGGGTGAGGCAGCATATAAGTCTGGCGTAGAAAATGAAGCAAAAGTAAGAATTAAGAATTCGTTGATTATTGATAAAATTGCGAAAGAAGAAAAAATAACAGTTGAACAGGCAGATTTTTCAAATCGCTTATCTCAATTGAGTGCGGCATATGGGATTACTCCTGATCAGTTGGTAAAACAATTTGGACAGGATCCTAATTTCTTGTCAGGTTTGTCTCAACAGATTATCAATGATAAAGTTCGTAATTTCTTAGTAGAAAATAATAAATTTGAATATGTAGAAATTACTTCAAAATAATGATGTTTGGTATTGAATGTTGTTATATAATATTTTAAAAGAATACAAATGAGTCGGCATTAAATTGCCGGCTCACTATAAAATAAGAAAGGGAAATAATAATGAGTTTTGTACCTGTAGTAATTGAACAATCAAGTCGAGGAGAAAGATCTTTTGATATTTTTTCAAGATTGCTAAGAGAAAGAATTATTTTTTTGGGAACTCAAATTGATGATATGGTCGCAAATTTAATTGTTGCGCAATTGTTATTGTTGGATAGTGAAAATCCTGAAAAAGATATTATGTTATATATCAATAGCCCTGGAGGTAGTGTTACTGCAGGTTTTGCAATATATGACACAATGCAGCATATAAGGGCAGATGTTTCAACAATATGCTTGGGGCAGGCAGCTTCTATGGGAGCATTTTTGTTATCTTCCGGTACTAAAGGCAAAAGATTAGCGTTGCCTCATTCAAGGGTGTTGATTCACCAACCTCTTGGCGGCGCTCAAGGTCAGGCTACTGATATAGAGATTCAGGCAGCTGAAATTATAAGAATTAAAAAATCTTTGAATGAAATTTTAGCATCTAATACAGGACAATCTATTAAGAAAATAGAAAAGGATACTGACAGAGATTATATCATGACTCCTCAGGAAGCTCTTGAATATGGAATGATTGATAAAGTTATCTCACGTGATGAAATCAAGTAATTGGAGAATTTTTATAAATGCCAAAACATGAAGACGATAAATTAAAATGTTCTTTTTGCGGAAAGACTCAAGATCAAGTAAAGAAGCTTATTGCTGGTCCTGAAGTGTATATTTGTGACGAATGTGTTGAACTATGTAATGAAATTCTTGATGAAGAGTTTTTTGATTCTAAAGAAAAGGAAAATATTGAAAGCGGAAAGAATTCTGAAGCTGAAGAAAAATCTATTCCTAAGCCTCATGAGATAAAAGCATATTTAGACCAATATATTGTAGGTCAGGATGATGCAAAAAAGGTTCTTGCGGTTTCTGTTTATAATCATTATAAGCGTTTAAAACATAATAGTGGAGAAGATAAGGATAATATCGAAATCCAGAAATCAAATATATTACTTGTTGGTCCTACGGGTTCAGGTAAGACATTGTTAGCTCAGACATTAGCAAAGATGCTTGATGTTCCTTTCGCAGTTGCTGATGCAACAACATTAACAGAGGCCGGTTATGTAGGTGATGATGTTGAAAATATTCTTCTTCGATTATATCAAAATGCTGAATTTGATTCTGCAAAGGCAGAGCGCGGTATTATTTATATAGATGAGATAGACAAAATTTCAAGGAAATCTGAAAGTACTTCTATTACTAGAGATGTTTCAGGTGAAGGTGTGCAACAGGCTTTGTTAAAAATGATTGAAGGAACTGTTGCTCACGTTCCTCCTCAGGGTGGAAGAAAGCATCCGCATCAAGAATTTATTGAAATAAATACTAAAAATATTTTGTTT
>CACXDL010000059.1 GCA_902766395.1 uncultured bacterium | reverse complement strand
GGTTCTTTAGCAGAAGTTGATACGCAATTGATAATTGCAAAAGAAATTGGATATATTAGTAATATAGATAATATTTCTGAATTACTTAAACAAGTGAATGCGTTATTATTAGGATTTAAAAAGCATTTAAATAAAAGTACATAACAAAATATAAAGGATAAAAAAGATAAGAACTTATCAAACTTATCGCACTTATCCTACTTATCAAATTATTTATAAAAAGGAGAAAATAACATGATTAAAATTGGAGCAGGAAACTTAAATGAAGTTTTCGAAGAATTAGAAAGAGAAAAAGGAATTTCTAAAGAAGTAATCGTTTCATCACTATGTGATGCAATGGTTGCCGCATACAAAAAACACTTAAGAGTAAAAGAACTTGCAAATGTTGAAGCTATATTAGATGAACAGGCAGGAGAAATCGGAATATTTAAAGGTAAAACAGTTGTTGATTCTGTTGAAGACCCTGATAACGAAATTTCACTTGCAGAAGCAAAAGAAATCGACGAAGATGTTGAAGTTGGCGATGAAGTAAGACTGGAAGTTACACCTGAACAATTTGGAAGGATCGCCGCTCAAGCTGCAAATCAAGTTTTAACTCAAAGAATTCGTGAAGCTGAAAGAAATCTTGTCCTAAATGAATTTATGGATAAAAAAGGTACTTTGATTACAGGTATAATCCAAAAAGTTGATGACAGAAGAAATGTTATCGTTAATATTGGTAAAATTGATGCAATTATGCCAAAAAGAGAACAAATCCCCGGAGAATATTACAAACCGGGTAACAGAATCAGAGTATTTGTTCTTAACGTAAAAGAAACAACAAGATTACCACAAGTTATTGTTTCACACGGGCACCCTGAAATCGTTAGAGAATTATTTGAACTTGAAGTTCCTGAAATTGAAGACGGAATTGTTGAAATCAAATCAATTTCTCGTGAGGCAGGATACAGAACAAAAATTGCAGTATGGTCAAATGACCCTGAAGTGGATTCTGTCGGAGCTTGTATCGGACCAAGAGGTTCAAGAATTCAGACTATTGTCGGAGAATTGAAAAATGAAAAAATCGATATCGTAAGATACTCTCTTGATCCGGTTGAATATATCGTAAATTCATTATCACCTGCAAGAGTTGTATCTGTTGATATTATGGCAGATGATGAATATGCACACGAAGCATTGGTTGTTGTTCCTGACGACCAGTTGAGCCTTGCTATCGGACGTGAAGGTCAAAACGTAAGATTGGCTCATAAATTAACTAACTGGAAAATTGATATCAAATCAACTTCTCAAATGGAGCAAGCTGAAGCTGAGGGCAGAAGTTATGCTGATATGGAACCAAATTACACAGAAACAGAAGAAGAACCTGCAGAAAATGTAATGGATTCTGAAGAACTCCAGGAAGAAATTGAAGAAGAAATGAATCAAAGCGCTGTTGATGAAGAAGATTTTCAAACAGAAGAAGCTGTTGAAGAAATTGAAGAAGAAGAAGAATAATTATTGTTATTCTTAAATATATATTTAAAGAAGCGATACAAATGTATCGCTTCTTTTTACAAATATATTTAATTATTGATTTTATAGAAAAAAAGATTAAAATAAATATATGAAGAGAATTATTTTAGTTTTATTGATAATAAATTTTGCATTTGCATTACCTTCAGATGCCGCGTTTTGGAATAAAAACCATAATAATCAGCCAAATCAGCAACTGCAGCAGCAAAGTAAACAAATTCAGCAAAAAAATGAACAGGAAGCACAAAATAATAATGTCCAAAATGAAGCAACATACCCGCAAGATGTTGATGGTACACCAATATCCGAAGGGGAATATGTTGAAGATATTGATGTAGAAGATATGTATAGAAAAATACCTGTTCCTGAATTTAAATATATCCACGATATTGACCCCGGAGAATATCAAGACACAAGATATTCAACATGGTCACCTTATCCTTTGTTCAGATTAACAGCACCTCTGTTTTTTAAATCAATAACTATAGAACCGGGATATTATCTTCTGACTCCGAGAGAACATGAAGGTAAATGGTATATACTTTTCAAAGAAGCAGGCAGAATTAAATATATAGTACCTTGCTACAAAAAAGAAATGGTACCAATGAATTTTTACAAAAATAATTTACCGCAAGTTAAATTAACAACCCCGCAAAAAATCAGGGAAGTTGCATTAAAACTTGTCGGCAAATATGATAACAAAGCAAAACGAAAACCAATACCTAACACATATCTTGATGCACAAGATTTAGACAACAATTTTATATCAGTTGTTGTATATTGGGGAAATTACAGGTATTATATGGTTTTGAGAACAATTCAACTATAAAATTAAATAAAAGGGGAGAGAAATGAGATATATAATAACTTCATTACTTGCAACATTAATAGTCTTTGCAAATATAAACGGTGCATACGCATTCAGTTTGAAAAAAAATACAACAGAAACCCAAACTGAAAAAGTGAAGCTGACAAAAGAAGAAAAATTGGCTCAAAAAGCTGCAAAAGCCGAAGAGAAAAAACAAATTAAAGAACAAATAAAAATCGCAAAACAACAAGAAAAAGAAGAGAAAAAAGCCCTGAAAGAACAACGCAAAATTGAAAAACAACAAGCTAAAGAAGAACAAAAATTAATTAAACAACAAAAAAAAGCGCTAAAGAAAAAAAATAAAATAACAGAAGAAAAAATCGATGAAATTACCGAACAAGATGAAATACAAAATTCTGAAGAACAAGCTCAGGATATTATTGTAGATAAAAAAACTGCAAAACAACAAGCTAAAGCCTTAAAAAAAGAACAAAAAGAAAAAGCTAAAGCTGAGAAAAAAGCACTTAAAGAAGCGGAAAGACAAGCACAATTAAAAGCAAATGCCAAAGGGGTTAAAAAACGCAGCGCACTGGCAATGTTTTTAAATCCTAATTTAGATGTGTATGAAGTCAGAGCCAGCCATATTCTTGTAAAAAAACGCAAAGATGCAGTCGCAATAAGAAAAGATATTATCAGCGGTCAAATAACATTTGAGGAAGCAGCACAGAGATATTCACTATGCCCTTCAGGTCCGAATGGTGGGGATTTAGGATATTTTCACAGAAAAAAAATGGAGCAGCTCTTTGCAGACACAGCATTTGACTTAAAAATCGGAGAAATCTCACAACCTGTCGGAACAAAATTCGGATGGCACATAATTAAAACAACAGATAAAAGATAACTCTTCAATGTAAACAAAATAATACAAACAAACATTAATACTAATTTGGTATTATAATTAAAAAACAGATAAAATTAAATTAAGTTAGGGATAGAATTTTGAAAAAGAAATACCATTTTATAGCAATAGGCGGAGTAGGAATGAGTGGTCTTGCAAAATATCTTTTGCAAAAAGGATATGAAGTTTCAGGATCAGATATAAACGATAGCAAATATGTTAAAAGCGTAAAAGAACTTGGCGCAAAAGTATATATTGGACACGATGAGAATAATTTGCCGGATGATTGTATAGTAATTGCAAGTACTGCAATAAAAGAAAATAATCCGGAAATTCAAAAAGCCAAAAGACTTGGTTTACCAATATGGCACCGTTCGGATTTACTGGCAGAAATTTCAAAAACAGAAAAATATTTTATAGGATTTTCAGGAACCCATGGGAAAACCACCACAAGCGGATTATGTTCTTATGTATTAGAAAAGGCAAACTTGAAACCCTCTTATGTGGTTGGAGGTATAATTCCGGAAATTCATACAAATGCGAATTGTGCAAATGATAAAATTTTTATTGCAGAATTGGATGAAAGCGATGGAACAATAGTAAAATATTCTCCAAATATTGCAGTAGTAAATAACCTTGAACCGGACCATCTTGATTTTTATATTAATGGTCTTGAATCCATACTTGAAACTTTTGAGACGTTTATTTCCAATATGAGAGAAAACGGCATTATATTGGCAAATACCGACAATGAAGGTGTTAACAGACTTGTTAAATACTTTTCAGATCACGAATTAAAACATAATGCAAAATTTGTAACCTACTCTATTGGAGGGAATACAGATTATTGTGCAAAAAATATAAATTATGGTTATGATTTTACAACTTTTGATATTTACTTTAAAGGTGAGAAACAAACAACACTTAAAATATGCTTAAAAGGGGTTCATAATGTATATAATTCACTTGCCGTATGGGCAAGTTTACACATAGCCGGAGTTAATATGAATATGGTTAATTCTCATTTTGCAACTTTTACAGGAATGGGAAGGAGATTTGAACAAGTCGGAGAATTTAACGGAATTATATTATATGACGATTATGCACATCATCCGACGGAAATTAAAGCAACATTGTCTTGTTCCAAATCATTTAAAGATAAAAATATAATAGCTGTTTTTCAACCTCACAGGTATACAAGATTACAAAATTTGTGGAACGAATTTATGAATGCTTTTGATAATGTGGACGAACTCATTATAACAGATGTTTATGCTGCAAGCGAAACACCAATTGAGGGCATAAATTCAAAAATGTTTACCGAAGAACTGAAAGAAAAAACCGATCTTAACTGTAAATATATCCCCGGTAGCATTTCGGAAGTTGCACAAAAATTATATCCGCAACTTAAATCAGGAGATATTGTGATAGGACTTGGCGCCGGAACAATTACAAATCTGGCAAAAGAATTACTTGCTCTTACAAAGGAAAAGTAAAAAATTGGCAATTAAATCAGAAAAAAATTTTGATATAAAAAATTTAACTTCATTCAAAATTGGTGGCAAAATTAATGAAGTATTTTTTCCTGATAATATTGCTGATTTTGTTCAGTTATTGCAAACATACCCTAACATTCAGGTTTTAGGTAATTTATCAAACACGCTTGTTTCAAGCAAAGGCTATGATGGAAAAGTTATACTCACTTCAGAAATGAATAAAATAGAAATTGAAGGGAATACTGTAAGCGCAGGATGTGGAGTCAAAGGGCCAAAATTATCACAGGAAGTATGCAAAACCGGATTATCAGGGCTCGAATTTATGATAGGTTTCCCCGGTTCTGTCGGCGGAGAAGTATACATGAATGCATCTGCAAACGGACAGTCTATCAGCGATAAATTACGCTCCGTAACATGTTTTTCAAGAAAGTACGGATTAATCACATATCCAAAAGATAAAATGAAGTTTGACTACAGAACATCACGCTGCCAAAATGAGGATATAATTATTTTACAAGCAGATTTTGTATTGAAACAAAAACCCGTAGAAGAAATACAAGAACAAATGAACAATAATCTTGATTTCCGCAGAAAACATCAGCCTACACTGGCACTGCCAAATTGTGGCAGCATATTTAAAAATCCTGTAGGTAACCCAGCAGGCAGACTACTGGAAAGTGTCGGAGCAAAAGAATTGATGTTTGGCAAAGCAAGAGTTTGGAGAAATCATTCAAACTTTATTATCAATACGGGAGATGCAACATCTCTTGATGTCTTAAAGTTAATGTGGGAACTTAAACAAAGAGTTTTAGAAGAATATGATATAAATCTTGAGCCTGAAATAAAATTTTTGGGAACCAATAAAGAGGAAATTAAATTATGGCAGAAATTAAATCAAAAATAGATAAAAATTCAAAAATAGCTGTTTTATGCGGAGGAATGTCATCAGAAGCAGAAGTTTCAAGACGTTCAGGCAAAGGATGTTTTGATGCTTTGCAAAGACTAGGATATAAAAATGCCGAGCTGGTTGAGGTAGATAAAAATATTGCTCAAAAACTAAAAGATGGAAAATATGACTATGCATATAACGCCTTACACGGGAAATACGGTGAAGATGGCTGCATTCAGGGTGTTTTAGAAATTTTAAAAATCCCATATACAGGTTGTGGCGTAATGAGTTCTGCGATTTGTATGAATAAAGAATACACAAAGCGTATTCTTTCAACATGTAAAGACATTCCGATGGCTAAATCTGCATTTGTACAAAAAGGAGAAAATCTTGAAGAAAAAACTGCGAACTTAAAATTTCCGGTAATAACAAAACCTGTATCAGAAGGTTCAAGCTTTGGAATGACAAAAGTTAACACAAGAAATGAGCTTCAGGCTGCATACCAAGAAGCAATCAAATATAATGATGATGTACTTATCGAAGAATTTATTGAAGGATTTTTTGTAACCGTCGGAGTCCTTGAACAAGACGGGGAAAATTTTGCAACAGAAATTCTGGAAATAAGACCAAAGAACGAATGGTATGATTTTGAAGCCAAGTATACTGCAGGTATGTCAGAATTTATTCTGCCTGCCAGAATAAATGAAGAATTAACAAAACGAACAAAAGATATAGCCGTTAAAGCTCACGAAACAGCAGGCTGTAGAGGAGTTTCCCGAGTTGATTTCATGATAAGCAATGACGCAATACCGTACGTGATTGAAATTAACACTTCTCCGGGGATGACAGTAACAAGCGATTTGCCTGCACAGGCAAAAGTCATGGGTATAAGCTACGACGATTTGGTACAAATTATTTTAAACGGAGCAGGACTAAATAAATAATGACACCTGAAGAATTTAAACACTATCCAAAGGAAATTCAAGAGGCTGTTGAGCAGGCTCATCATTCTGTTAAACGCAAACAGAAAGAACGAAAAGTCCGAAAACAAAGAAAAAAACTAAGAAGTTTGAAGGCTTTTATAAGATTACTACTGATCT
Source organism: uncultured bacterium (assembly GCA_902766395.1). GTDB lineage: Bacteria > Cyanobacteriota > Vampirovibrionia > Gastranaerophilales > Gastranaerophilaceae > Zag111. The sequence goes on along the minus strand of CACXDL010000059.1, from coordinate 5,175 downwards.
TTTTATTAGTTGCTTCAACATACAAATTATTAAAACTTCGAGGATGGTATTTGTCTCAAACAGCATTTTCAAAACCGGAAACAGAACTTGTACAAGTTATAAATAACAAGATTGTACCTACAGACCTTATTTATAAACAAATAAAAGACATAAAAGTTCCAAAATCACCAATATTTTTAATGGGAGTAAATCCGATTAAAAAAGAGCTTTTCAAAATTCCGGTATTTAAAAATGTTTATGTCAGACGATATGCTTTTCCTGCCAGAGTTGATATTATTTTGAAGGAAAGAATACCGGCAGCAGTAATTAAAACCGACTTAAAAGCCAAACCAATAGCTTTTGTAACAACAGACGGGGTACTCATTACAAATAAGAATTATATGGCATTATCAGAAACAAAATCTGCTATAAAAATACTTGTCGCCAACCCTAAAATCGAAAAAGATTGGACCGTAAAAAGAGTTGAACATATTGAAAAAATAGTAAGAACTGTTGAGGCTTATTCTTCAGAAAAAGTACATTATATTGACATGAGAAACCCTAATGATGTATTTGTACGTATAGATTCAACAAATATAAGACTTGGTTTACTTGATAGTACCGTATTTGAGAGAATTAAACGTATTTACACTATTCTTCCGCAAATAGACGAAGTGGAGGGGACAATTAAGTATATTGATTTAAGCTGGGATAAAGTAAACTATTTTAAATTACAAAAAACAGAACAAAAATGACATTTAAAACACAGTATTTAAAAATACAAAAATATGCACATGAAGAACTTTCTATTATAGAAAGTAAGATTTTATTATCACTAAAAACAAGAGAGCCTCTGAATAAAATTTTTAATGATTTAATTAAGGCACCGTCAAAACATATTCGTTCGCTAATTGTAATTTTATTTAATAAAATGATGAATATTGAAATTAGTGATAAACATTTGGAATTACTTTCCGCGATAGAACTTGTTCATACAGCCTCTTTAATTCACGACGATATTATTGATAAAAGTGAATATCGCAGAGGAATTAAAACAATTTCATCACAACTGGGAAATAAACTCGGTGTCATTTCAGGTGATTACCTGCTGGCAATAGCAATGAATAAAATTGCAAATCTCGGTTCAGCAGAAATTCTGAAAAATTTTTCTAAAACCATGTATCAAATGTGCATAGGAGAGATAAATCAAAATTTTGATAAATTTAAAATAGGAAGTATTGAAAATTATATAGAAAAATCCAAAAATAAAACGGGCTATCTTTTTGAAACCGCACTTTACAGCAACGGTATTATCAACAATAACGATAAGGAAGAATTAAAACATTTAAAAAATTTTGCAATGAATTTTGGCATTGCTTTTCAAATTAGAGATGATTTGAATAATCTTTTAAAAACCGATGATTCAAAACCGGCCCAAAATGATATTAAAGAAGGAATATACAATGCTCCTGTTATTTATGCAAACAGCGTAAAAGATTACGTAAGCGGTATTGAAAAAACACGTTATTTGTTGAATAATTATATAAATATCTGTTTGGAAGAACTCAAACAATACGACAAAAATGAATACAAAAATGCACTTGAAGAGTTATTGGAGCTTTTGAGAAATGACTAAAATAAACAATATATGGAACAATTTTACAGCCAAAATCAGAGAAAAAAGATTAGCTCATTGGCTTGCATTCAAAGCAAAATTACCTCAAAACATACAGAATAATATAGATAAATTTGAAAAATGGTACAAATCATATAGTGAGAGTTCCGTTGGAGAGACAATTAATACAATAATATTTGTTATAGTAATGGTTATAATAATAAGATTCTTCGTCGGTGAAATACGCTGGATACCGTCAGGATCAATGACACCCACACTTATTGAAAGAGATCGTATTATTGTAGAGAGATTCTCAAGATTTTTTACTGTCCCAAAACGAGGAGATATTATGGTATTTTATCCTCCTTCAACCGAACTTTCAAACACTCCTGTTAAATTATTTCAAAGATTAACAGGTATTATGTGTAAAGATGTTGCATACATAAAAAGAGTAGTCGGACTTCCGGGAGACAAAATTGAAATCAAATATGATCCTGACGGAGCCGCATATGTTTATATAAATGATATAAAGTATGATGAACCATATATAAAAAGTGCTTATGAATACCCGAACTGTCCTGATCCAAAACTTGGTTCAATAGTTTTACTTGAACCCCAAACAATGAAATGCGGTCCTTTTTATCTTCAGGACAAAGAATATTTTATGATGGGAGATAACAGAGGAAATTCCCAAGACAGCAGATATTGGGGAGTTTTGAATGAAGACAGATTTATCGGCAGAGCAGTATTTTTATGGTGGCCAATAAACAGAATCCGTATTCTGCACAGATTAGATCAAAAATAAAATAATATAGACTTTGTGGCTTATAGACACCTGAATTTATCTAATATATTATTTTTCAAAAGGATGGTTAAAATGAAAAAATTTATACTTGTTGCGGCAATTATACTATGCGGGAATACAATATGGGCTTCACAAGCTCAGGTTTACAAGCTCGACAACGGGCAAACTGTAGTGATACAAGAAGTCAAAAATAATCCCATTGTAACGATTGACACCTGGATAAAAACAGGCTCAATAGATGAAAATGACCTTAATAACGGTGTTGCGCATTTTTTAGAACACTTGTTTTTTAAAGGAACAAGAAATCACCAACCCGGAGAGTTTGACAGAATTCTTGAAACCAAAGGAGCAATCAACAACGCTGCAACAAGCAAAGATTTTACGCACTACTACATAACAATACCATCTAAAGATTTTGACCTTGCAATGGAACTTCACGCAGATATGCTATCAAATCCGATGATTCCGCGCAACGAAATGGAAAAAGAGAGAAAAGTTGTTCTCGAAGAAATAAATAAGGATTACACCTCTCCGCAAAAAATTCTGTACGAAAACATGAATTCAATGTTATATACAAATCATCCTTACAAAAGACGAGTTATTGGCAAAAGCGAAATTATAGAAACAATAACAAGAGAAAAAATTTTAGAATTTTATAATGCACACTATTCACCGTCAAATATGATTACCATCGTCATCGGAGACGTTGAAACAAATCACGCTCTTAACAAAATAAAGGATACTTTTAATAAAGAATACAAAAAACAAGACAAAATAATATATCCAAAAGAAAAACAACTCACAGAACAAAAGAAGAAAGTTGAATATATTGATACTCAATCAGGTTATCTTATGATTGGCTTCAGAGGAGTTCCAATAACTAATAGAGATTCTTATGCACTGGATATACTTGCAACTATCCTGGGAGAAGGCCGCTCTTCAGTATTAAATCAAATTATAAAAGAGAAAAAAAGAATTGCATTTTCTGTCTTGGCAGGAAACTCAACTTTTAAAGATGACGGTATTTTATACATTAGTGCCAACTTTGAACCCGACAAATGCAAACTGGTACAAGATTCCATATTTGAAGAAATAAAAAAAATACAAAATAACGGCGTCACAGATGAGCAATTAAAACTTGCTAAAAACATAATAGAAAGGAACACTTATTATTCAAGAGAATCAGTATCAAATATTTCAAACGAAATAGGCTATACTATGGCGCTGACTAATGATATCAAATTCTATGACAACTATCTTAATAACATTAAAAATGTATCAAAAGAAGAAGTAAAAAAAGTTGCACAAAAATATCTTGGAATAGATAAAAGCGCAGTTTCAATAATTATGCCGCAAAATTCAAAAGATGTCCCGATTGCTCATAATTCAGCAAAATCTGTTGAAGGCAGCGCAAAACTAATTAGTGAAAATTCGGAAACTCAAAAATACAAACTCTCAAATGGCTCAGTACTATTATATACTCCGAATACTTCAAATGATATTATTGCTATAAGTATTTTAGCAAAAGGAGGGCAGTTACTCGAACCAAAAACAGGAGTTGCAACAGTCACAGCACTTGCAATGATGAAAGGGACTAAAATGTATTCTCCGTTAGAATTTTCACAAACCCTTGAAGATAACGGTATAAAAATTATACCGAATGCAAATACTGATACATTCAACATTTCTGTTCTTACAACAAAAGATGAATACGATAAAACTCTTTCTCTATTAAATGAAGTCATAAATAATGCAACATTTGATGAAGTAGAACTCGGAAAAGTAAAATCTGATAAACTAAATCAAATTATTGCCAACAAAGATATTCCTCTTCAGGTTGCTCTTGAAAAGTACAGAGAACTTATATTTCAAAACAGCCCATATACAATATCTTCAAATGTAATAGAGAAAAATATCCCTGATATCACCAGAAAAGATGTAATTGAGTACTATAACAAAATATTTAATCCAAATAACGTTATTATATCAATAAACGGAAATGTAGATAAAGATAAAACCATAAAAGAATTAAATAATATTTTCAAAGAAAAAAAAGAAAATAATATATTTAGCTACTCTTCATATAATTCAAAAATTCCATCTGTTGATAAACCAAAAACCACAACTCAAAAATTACCTTCAACCCAAACTGCATGGATTATGCTTGGCTGGCAAACAGACGGAATAACAAATGAGAAAGATTTTGCAACCCTTGAAGTGATTAATTCATTACTCGGAAGCGGAATGAGTTCCCGTTTATTTATAGATTTAAGAGAAAAACAAGGTCTTGCATATCAACTTGGTTCCGGATATTCCCCACACATACTTAGAGGAAGTTTTGTACTCTACATAGGAACAAACCCACAAACCCTTGAAAAATCAAAAGAAGGTTTGTTTAATGAAATAAAAAAACTCAAAACAGAATATGTAAGCGATAAAGAACTTCAAGATGCAAAAGATAAATTACTGGGAAATTACATAATTGGTCTTGAAACGAATCTTGATAAAGCATCTAATGTCGGTGGCTACGAAGCTCTTGGATTAGGATACGAATTTAAAGACAAATACGTTGAGCTTATAAACAGCGTAAAAGATTCTGACATCATCGAAGTTGCAAATAAATATTTTACAGACAATTATGTGCTCTCTATTGTAACCCAATAATTTAGATAAAAAAAACCACTCATCTTGTGAGTGGGTCGTTTTCTGCATCCTAATGGTCTCTTTTTAGTGTTTATTATTTAGGAGTTTATATGTTTTGGGGTTAATGAACTAT
>CACXDL010000058.1 GCA_902766395.1 uncultured bacterium | reverse complement strand
GTAGTATAGAGCAGAGCGACCTGTGAGCGGAGTGCGAAGTGCCGGAATTGGCTTGCGAAAAGCAAGACAAACAGGGCACGTAGTCACGTTTAATGCGAACAGGTCAAGACGGGCACGAGCGTAGCGAGAGTCGTTAATTATATTATTTTTCCAACAAAAAGTTTAATATATTTTCATTATATCTGTTTATTTTTGCACTGAAAGGAAAAACGTCCCCGCCAAATTCTTTTTTAACATGGGATATAGATTGTTGAATTTTGTTATTTGACGACAGGCAATCAACTTTTGTAATAATAGTCGCAACCGGTAAATTGTAATTCAATATCCACTCACGCATTTGGTAATCATTTTTTTGGAGCTCATGACGACCATCCACAAGTTGAATCAGACATTTAATTTGTTCACGCTTCAAAAGATACTCTTCCAAATTTTTTTGCCATCTGTTTTGTACTTCAGCGCTGACCTTAGCATATCCATAACCCGGTAAATCGGCAATAATAAATTTATCGCTAAAATCAAAAAAGTTTATCAATCTTGTTTTACCCGGGGTATTAGAAGTTTTTGCAAGTTTTTTTTGATTTGCAATTCCATTAATAAATGAAGATTTACCCACATTAGAACGACCAAGCAAAGGAAACTCCGGCAAGTCATAATCAGGACATTGACTTAGTTTCTCAGCACTTATTAAAAATTTTGCCTGCAAAAAACTGGTCATTTTGAAACTTTTTCCTGTTGTTCTAGCATCTTTTTCTTATGCAAAACTGTTTGGAATAAATTAAACATTTTAGAATTATTTATAACTGTTAATTGAGTTTTTCCATTAACAAAATCAACATTAAAAGAAGACTCTTTTGTAAAAATATTTCCTTCAAAGCTAACAATTTGAAATAGCCCCTCAGTTAAAATACTAAGAGGCTCTTTCAAAAATGTTTCAAATGTCTTTCTTATATCGAATTTCTTTTTCATCATTATAAGGAATTACATTTTGCTGCTGAATACCTGAATTCTTTGTTCAACAGCAGCTTTATCAGAAGCATTAGGAGCTAATGCCAAGTACTGTTTATAATATTTTACAGCACCTTCATAGTTCTTTTCTGCTTCATATGCTTGTGCTTTTAATTTTGCAATAGATGGAGCATTGTGATAGAAGTCGATTGCTCTGTTACAGTATTCAACAGTTGAAGCATAGTTTCCTTCTTTATATTGTCTTAAAGCTATTTCAAAGAATTCATTAGACTTCATTTCGCATAAGTCTATGTAGTGAATACCGTTTATTGCAATTCTGTTATTTGGATCAGACATCAAGACTTTTTGTAATGCTTTTCTTGCTGTTCTGAATTGTTTATGCTGAACAAGAATTTCAGATAAATATAATTCGTCATCAATACTGTTTGCAAAGTTTATAGCATTTTCAAAAGTATAAACAGCATCAGCTTCACGACCCAAAGATAAGTATGCTTCACCTTTAATTACAGTATCCATCAAGCTGTCAGAAGCAGATTGAACAATGTAATTAAGATTATCTTCAGTCAATTCCATTTGATGTGTTAATTTACCTAATTTGATTTTCGCAAGATGAAGTTTCAAATCATTTGGAGTTCTCTGAATTGCTTCATTCACATAATCATAAGCTAAATAAACATCTTTATTAGTTGTGAAATCTCTTGAATCTGCGGTATCTTTTGCCATTTCATAATAAGTATTAGCCAAACCGATAATCGCATCATTATTATACTTTGCATCACCTAACAATCTTGAATAATATTCAAGAGCCTGAGGGTATTTTTTAATTTCTAATGACATATTAGCAACTCTCAAAATACCGTCTTTATAATTAGGATTTAATATAATAGCTGTTTTTAATTCTTCAACTGCAAATTCATGGTCGCCACGTCTTTCGTAAACACCTGCAAGGTTAACATATGGTCTGAAGTTTTCAGGTTTTACATATTTAGATTTTTTGAAAGAATTAATAGCTGCAGCCTGGTTCCCTTGTTTCAAATATAATTCCCCTTGTAAATTCCATCCAGGAGATGATTGAGGATTAATATGTAAAGAGTGGTTTAACCAGGTTAATGCTTTTGTATAATCTCCACGTTTTGCTTCTACCTGACCCATGTGATACATAGAAGTTGGGTTGTGAGAATTACATTTTATTGATTGTAAGTAATATTTTTCAGCCTGATCCAAATCACCATCAAGCATTGCAATATTACCTAAGTTATCATATGCAGGCGCAAAGTTAGGATTAATCTTAAGTGCTACATTAAATAAATCCTGAGCATCTTTTTTATTACCTAATTTTAATGTTGCAACACCCATTGCATTGTAAGCCTGATAGTATGTACTATCCAAACCTACAGCAGTAACAAATTCCTGAATGGCAGCATTTGATAAATTTGTAATATTTTTAATATATTCAACGTCTGAAGAAGTTTCTCTCATTAAATACACTAAACCTTGTGCATAGTGCAATTGAGGATTATTTGGATATTTTTTCAACAATTTATCCAATTCAGACTGTGCCGGCGCTAATTTCCATTGTTTTGCCTGTGACATCAACTGTAATGCTTTTGCTTCCAAGTCGTTTGGATTTTTTGTTAAAATTTCTTTCAACTTTGCATCCGCATCTTCATAATTGTTGTATTCAATCATTCTGCTAATATCAACATAATTTTTTGAAATCTGAACTTTCATTGGTTCTGCAGCAAACGATTGGGGCATACAAAGAATACAAGAAGTCAAAATCATTGATGTTACTAATAATTTTTTACAATTCATTGTTTTCTCCTAACCTTCTAGTTAAAACTATTCTATATCTTATAGATTTATTGTATAATAGTTGTAAGAAAAAAGCAATAGAGTACAAACATGGGATTAAAGGCAGATTCAAAGAAAAATTTAGAAGATTTCAGGGCTTATATTTTGGTAGAAAAAAATTTTTCACAACATACCGCAAAAGCTTATTGCTCTGATGTTTTAAGTTTTTTTATATGGTTAAAAGATTATGATTGCACAAAGGTAGATTTTGCTAAAATTCGCGAATATCTTCATTTTTTACAAAAATTTGATTATAAAAAAACAACAACAGCCCGAAAGATAGCATCCATAAGGACTTTCTACAAATTTTTATTTCGTGAGAAAAAAATTGAATCAAATCCTGCCGAAAATATAATTTCCCCCAAACGACCGAGATCGTTGCCAAAATTCCTCTCAACGGATGAGGTGGAAGAGATTTTAAATAATATTAATATATCATCACCTGCCGGTTACAGAAACAGGGCAATTCTTGAAATATTATGGGCAAGCGGAATGCGTGTATCAGAACTTAGCGGCCTAAACTTTGGTAATCTTAATCTCGAAAATAACGAAATTACTGTTTTTGGTAAGGGTGCAAAAGAAAGAATTATTTTGATTACAGACAGAGCAAAAGGTTATCTCGAAAAATATATTGATTTTGCAAGACCACTTATCGCACAAGAATATAACAGAAACGAAATAATAACCGACACTACACCTGTATTTATTAATAAGACAGGATACAGACTTCAGACAAGAATGATAAGAAATGTTATTAATGACATTGTTAAAAAAATTGAACTACCTAAACATGTAACTCCTCACATGTTTCGCCATAGTTTTGCAACACACTTGATAGAAAATGGTGCAGATTTAAGAGTTGTTCAGGAGTTATTAGGCCACGCAAGTATTTCTAACACTCAAATTTATACACATATTTCGATGCAGCACATGAAAGATGTCTATAATGAAACTCATCCTAGAGCATAATAATTTATACTTTTATATTTATATTTTTTTTAATTTGATTTATTTCGTTATTAATTGTTGCTATTTCTTGTTGTAAAACAGCTTTTGTTTCTTCCGGACAATTTGGATGATTTAATATTGAAACTTTTGCAAGTATT
>CACXDL010000057.1 GCA_902766395.1 uncultured bacterium | reverse complement strand
CCTGCATCAAGATTTTTAATATCGTACAGTGATGATTTCATAGAACCAACGTATATGTTTCCTGAAATTAGTGTCTTATTGAAATCCGCTTTTGTAAATTTATCCCCTTTACTTTGTATCTGTTCTGCAGATAATAAAGACTGCGGAAGAGAAATAAAAATTTTCCCTGTATTTTTTGATTTTTCATCTTTATCTTTTAATAAGTACGTAAGATAAATAATATCAAAATTGTTTCGTTTTAGCTCTTTTGGATTGTGAGGAGCAAGTTTTGGTTTTATATTTTTAAATATTTCAGCATTAAATGTGGTAATAATTTTTGTTTCAAGTTCAGAAATCTGGTTTATATGAAAGTTATTTTTACCTTTCCCCAAGACTCTATCCAGAATTATGCCAACAGCAGATTCTGTTAATCTGAAATAGACGTCGTACTCTTTATCTATATTTGCTTTGGTTACAAAGCATGCTTCATTCCCTTGCAGAAAATTAACATTTTTACTCAAGCTGATAAAATTAATATCGAAAAACTGAGTAAAAAAGTCATCACTTATATTTTGCAAAACAGAGGAGAACTCTTCTTCAAACCAATGGTATTGCGAGAATAATTCCTTTGTTGATATAGAACTGTCTGTTTTATTTTGCATATTCTACCTTAAAGCTCTCCACACATATTGACTGTTTTTGCAACTTTGATGTTATTTTAATGCATATTTTCAAGAAGTCACAATTTCCTATCAAAATTTTAGCAAATTTTTTTTAATTAGGAAAATTTGTAATATATTGCAATTATTTGTTATATATTCCCTGTATTTTATTTTGACATTGAAATGATTAAAGTTTAATATTAAGTAAATAGATATAATTGTAAAGTAAAAGGAAAATGTATGCAAGAGATTAAATGCCCAAAGTGTGGTGAAGTTTTTCAAGCTGACGAGTCTTATTATGCAGAAATAATTAAACAAGTCAGAGATAAAGAATTTACAAATGAATTAAAATCACGTGAAGCACTGTTTCAGGCCGAAAAGGAAAATGCTCTTGCGGCAGCAAAATTTGAATCTGAAAAAGAATTAAATGAGAAATTAACAAAGAAAGATTCTGAAATTTCCGAATTAAAAAATAAGCTCGATTCTTTTAATAAAGATAAAGAACTGGAGATAAGTAAGCTGATTAGCAAAATGAATGTTGAACTTATACAAAAAGATGCTGATTTGTCCAAATTAAAATCTGATAATGAAATTGTGCTTAAAGAGTATCAACTTCAGCAACAAACTCTTAAAGAGAAATATGAATCGCAATTAAGATTTAAAGATGAAGAAATTGAGCGTTATAAGGATTTTAAGGTCAGACTTTCAACAAAAATGCTTGGTGAAACATTAGAGCAGCACTGTGAAGTAGCATTTGAACAGCTACGTGCAACAGGTTTTAAAAATGCATATTTTGGCAAAGATAATGATGCAAAAACCGGTTCGAAAGGAGATTATATTTATAGAGACTATGATCTTGATGGAAAAGAGTTGATTTCTATAATGTTTGAAATGAAAAATGAAGCTGATACTACGTCAACCAAGAAAAAAAATACGGATTTTTTGAAAGAATTAGATAAGGACCGAAAAGAGAAAAAGTGTGAATATGCGATTTTAGTCTCCATGCTTGAACCGGATAGTGAATTGTATAATAACGGGATAATAGATATGTCACATTATTATGAAAAGATGTATGTTGTCAGACCCCAATTTTTTATTCCTATAATTACAATTTTGAGAAATGCTGCGCTGGATTCATTGCAATACAGGCATGAACTTGAATTAGTACATGCTCAGAATATTGATGTTTCAAATTTTGAAGCTGCCTTGTTTGATTTTAAAGATCAATTTTCAAGAAATTATGAATTGGCAAGCCGTAAATTTAAAACAGCTATAGCCGAAATTGATAAAACTATAGATCATTTGCAGAAAACAAAAGAAGCCCTATTATCATCTGAAAACAATTTACGTCTCGCAAATAATAAAGCAGAAGATCTATCCATTAAAAAACTTACCAAAAATAATCCCACAATGCAGGCAAAATTTGACGCTTTAAAAATTGCCCAAAGACAGAAATAAAAGATCTTTCAATATTTGCAAAAAAAAGTTGCCATTGAATTAACGGCAACATTAAATAAACACGAGGATATTAAGAGAGAGAGTATAAAAAACTTATTTTAATTCTTAAATCCTTACATATTTTTTGATTTTTGAATTGTCCCCTTGAAAATTTCTTTTTGAATTTTCCCTTACATTTATATAAAGTATTTTTGATTTAAGAAATTGCCTTTTTTATACTTTTTTTTGTAAAATGTTAAAATATTTTAAAATTACCTATAATTGATATATATTGTTTATATATGATTTTCTAAAAATATAATTATTTTATTAAATAATTTAATTTTTCTGTTCAAAAAATAAATTACAGTTTTTAATATCAAAAAGGAGTAAATTATGAAAACAGATCCGATAAGTGTTATTAAAGGCTTGAATGGCCTACATTATGCCAAGACTTCAAAGTCTAGAGTATTTTTACCATTAGAACTAGAGGATTCAATGTATAACAAAATATCCTCTCAGCTTTCTAATTTAGAATATTTTGCAAATATTACAAAAAAGCCTATTGTTTTTTATCCAAAGGGTGAACATGCTACACTTATGAACTATGGCTCTAGAACAACAGTTTTAGATAATGATGCTGCAAAATCAGATATTGCTGTTCAGATGTATAAGCATGTAACTGAAATTTTTAATCAAGGTAGAAAGAAAAATTTTTCAAAAACAGTTTAATTTTATAAAAATAAAAAGAGATGTCTAAATTTTAGACATCTCTTTTTTTATAAATAAATATTTTATTTATTCATAGCTTGAGCAACAGCAACAGCACATGCAACGGTTGCACCAACCATTGGGTTATTACCCATGCCGATAACGCCCATCATTTCTACGTGAGCAGGAACTGAAGAAGAACCTGCAAATTGAGCATCACCATGCATTCTGCCCATAGTGTCAGTCATGCCGTAAGATGCAGGACCAGCAGCAACGTTATCAGGGTGTAGTGTACGACCTGTACCACCACCTGAAGCTACTGAGAAGTATTTTCTGCCGTTTTCAATAGCCCATTTTTTGTAAGTACCAGCAACAGGGTGTTGGAAACGAGTTGGGTTAGTTGAGTTTCCGGTAATAGAAACGTCAACACCTTCTTTAATCATTATTGCAACACCTTCAGATACATCATCTGCACCATAGCATTTAACTTTTGCTCTTTCGCCATCAGAGAATGGAGTTTCTTTAACAACTTTCAATTCTCCTGTTTTGTAATTGTATTCTGTTTCAACATAAGTGAAACCGTTAATTCTTGAAATTACATAAGCAGCGTCTTTACCTAAACCGTTTAAGATAACTCTTAAAGGTTCTTTTCTTACTTTGTCAGCATTTCTTGCAATACCGATAGCACCTTCAGCAGCCGCAAATGATTCGTGACCTGCCAAGAAGCAGAAACATTTTGTTTCTTCTCTTAAAAGCATTGCTCCCAAGTTACCATGACCGATACCAACTTGTCTTCTGTCACCAACTGAACCAGGAACTGCAAATGCCTGTAAACCTAAACCGATTGCTTCTGCTGCATCAGCTGCATTTGTAATACCTTTTTTAATTGCAATTGCAACGCCCAATGTATAAGCCCAAGAAGCGTTATCAAACGCAATAGGCTGAATTCCTTTAACAATGGCATCAACATCAATGCCTTTTGATAAACATAATTCGCGAGCTTCTTCCAAAGATTTGAAACCATATTCAGGTAAAACTTTTTTCAAAGTAGCTTCACGTCTATCTTGTCCTTCAAATTTTACTGTCATTTTTTTATTCCTTATTTTATTAATTATCCTATACTGTCATTCTGAACTTGTTTCAGAAT
>CACXDL010000056.1 GCA_902766395.1 uncultured bacterium | reverse complement strand
CTTTTCGGTTCACTTTTCTTTTTTCGTCGATATAAAAAAGAAAAGTGAACAAAGAAAAATTATTATCTTTCAAATACATTCCTATAACAAATATTATGTTATTTTGTTTGCAAATATATTTTGTCTATATCATAATGTCAAAAAAGGGATGTGTGATATGGCAAATGTATTAGTTTATGAATTAGATGGAAAAATTTATATAAATCTTACAAACAGATGTACTAACGATTGCATTTTTTGTTTGAGAAACGATAAAGATGATGTTTGCGGGCAACAGTTGTGGCTTGATGATGAAAATTCATCTGCAAGTGATGTAATTGCTCAATTAAAGAATTTTAATATATCCTCTGAGATTATATTTTGCGGTTATGGTGAACCAATGTTGAAATTGGATGAATTAAAAGAGGTTGCGCAATATATCAAAGAAAATTATCCAAAGACAAAGATAAGAGTTAATACAAATGGTCATGCAAATTATGTATATAAAAGAAATGTTATTCCGGAATTAAAAGGTTTAGTAGATGAATTTTCCGTTAGTTTAAACGGAGAAAATTCTGAAGAATATGATGAGCTATCGCAGCCAAAATTTCAGAATGCATATGAAGAAGTAAAAAAATTTATAAAAGCGTGTTCAGATGAAGGAATTGCTGTTGTTGCAAGTGTTGTTGAAGGCTATAAAGGCAGGCATATAAATCTTGAAAAGTGCGAAGAAATTGCGTCCTCTCTTGGTGCTAAATTTAGAGCAAGAGAATGGATCCAAAATGGTTACTAACTGTAAAAATTTTCTATAAGGGATTAAATAAAATGCGAATTCAAATGCTTCCCCAAACAACAAATTTTAATGGGAAATTGGTACTGATAAATCCTTCCGATTTTTATTCAGGATCAGATGAAGTTGCAAGTTATTTGAATGAAGTTATGTCAGAGAAATCAAACAAAGTTATTGATATGGTTGCCTTAAAGCCATATGATGTTTTTATTTCAAAATCAAGACAAGTAGAAGGGTTTTACGAGGTCAATGCGAATGTTAGGGCTGAAAATTTGCCTAACACTCAGGCAAAACCTACATTTATTTTCTTTAATAAGCCGGAAAGAATAATTGATGCAATAAAAGAGGCTATGCATAAATACGAAATAACTCCAAATTACTCAATTGATACTAAACCGGATAATTTTTTTAAAATTTTGTTTAAGCTTATTTTCAAAAAAGGTTAATACGCTATTATTTTTTTTGGTATATAATTATGTCATGAGTAAATTTTACTAAATTCAAGAAAGGATAAAAACAAATGACAGCAAATTTAGACAAAATTATGAAGCCAAAGTCAATTGCCGTTATTGGTGCTTCTACAAAAGAACACACTATCGGTTCTGACATTATGAAAAGACTTCAAGAATACAAATTTAACGGAAAGATTTTCCCGATCAACCCAAAAGGCGGTATTATTGAAGGATTACAAGCATATACTTCTGTATTAGAAGTTCCTGAAGAAATCGATTTAGCTATTATTGTTGTAAATGCTCAATTCGTTCTTGATACAATCGACCAATGCCATCAAAAAGGTATCAAAGGTCTTTGCATTATTACAGCAGGCTTTAAAGAAACCGGTAAAGAAGGCGCTGAAGCAGAAAAAGCATTATTGGCAAAAGTTCAGGAATATGGTATGAGATGTGTTGGTCCAAACTGTTTAGGTGTTGTAAACACATTACCGGAAGTTTCTATGGACGGATGTTTCGCTGAATCACTTCCTGAAAGAGGACATATCGGTTTTGTATCTCAGTCAGGTGCTTTAGGCGGTGGTATTTTAAATATTTTGAAAGATTTAAATTTAGGTTTTGCTCAATTTATTTCAATCGGTAATCAGGCTGATGTTAATGCTGAAACAGCATTAGAATATTGGGAAAACGAAGAAGACGTAGAGCAAATTCTTCTTTACATGGAATCAATTCAAAACCCTGCAAACTTCAGAAAGTTAGCATCAAGAATTTCTAAGAAAAAACCTATTTTAGCATTAAAAGCAGGTAGATCTGCTGCTGGTGCTTCTGCAGCATCTTCTCACACAGGTTCATTAGCCGGTGCTGATAAAGCTGCAAATGCATTGTTG
>CACXDL010000055.1 GCA_902766395.1 uncultured bacterium | reverse complement strand
TTTTTTCTTTTTGCTTCAAGACAAAAAGAAAAAATGAATAAAGAAAAATTAAAATCTTTCAAATACATTCCTATAATATTGATTATGTGTTATATAATAATAAAATGAATAATTATGAAAGCTTTATAAAAGAATTTGATGAACAAATAAAAAAAATAGCAGATTTACAAAAAAAATATATTTATTGTAAAGAAGGCTGTTCATACTGCTGCGAAAAAGGGGATTATCCGTTTTCACAGGTTGAATTTAATTATATTACTCAAGGTTTTATAAATCTTGGTTATAAAGAAAAAATAACTGTTCAAAACAATATAAAAAAATTACTTGAAGAAAAAAAAATCAATAAAGATAAAAAATTTGAACATGTATGTCCGTTTTTAATAAATAAAAAATGCAGTGTTTATGAATACAGAGGAATTATATGCAGGACATTTGGCCTTTGTTATTATGACGAAGAAAATAAATATGTAAGACTTCCCGATTGTGTAAATAAAGGGTTAAATTATTCGGAATACTATGATAAAAAAGATAAAACTCTTAAAATACAAGATGTTCCGATGGTAAATTTACGGATAGATAAAGTATTGACAAGTGACCTCGCTAAAAAATACGATATAAAACAAAGTGATATAAGACCACTATTAGAGTGGTTAGATATTTAATTTTATACAAGGTTCTTCAGGATAAAATTTTTCTAAAAAATTATTATAGATATCAAATAATCTTTTATTTATATGTTTTGGAGTTTTTTTATCTTGTGTGACAAGTTCTTTAAAACCAATATTATATAATTCGTTTAAAATATCTTTTTTAGATTTATTTGTATTAAATTTTTCATATACAGCAACACAAATTCCTGTTCTTCTTTTCCCGTGCCTGCAGTGTATATAAGTTTTTTGTTTGTTATCTTTTATTAAACTGTTTATATGTTCAAAAAAATCAATATCAGGAATTTTTGTTAATTTGTGATTATATTTTAAATTTGTATATTCAATATTCAATAATTTACAAATAAATTTTTCTAATATAATAGAAGGAATTTGAAATTTTTCAACATTTGAACATCTCAAATCTATAATTTGAGAAACACCACTTTTTTTTAATTTGTATAATTCAAAAGGATTTGCTTCACAAGATCCTCTAATAAGTTTATTGTCAACATTATATTTAGGTCTGTTTGTGTATGAAAAAATATTCTTGTCAAATAACGTAATTTTCATATAATAGTAAAAATATGTAAATAAAAAAATTGCTATAAAAAATGGCAGGTATTAAACCTGCCACCAAAAATATTTTTAATTTAAGTTATTTAGAAATTCTTCCCGGAATAACAACTCCGCCTTTTAAATTCTTTTTATAGAATTCAACATGTGGTTGAAGAACAGAATCAAGAACTTCAGGGAAACTTTGTCCGTTCATAATTTTTGTTACAATTTCTTGGTAAACTGTAGCAAAAGCTCTTAATTGAGTTAATCTGCCTGCTGCTTCAGGTGTTAATCCCATACCTTTAGTTTCAACTCTTTCTAAGAAGAAATTACCCGTAACAGTATATGATTTTGTTAAAGCATCAATATAACTTTCAGCATTTTCACAGCATTCACCATTATCGCAAGGAACAGTTAAAGCAAAAACGAGTTTATTTGCAGGATTAAAATGCGCTTCTGCACTGTGATGCATTGCATCAGGAACTTTTGCAACTTGTTTTAATGTATCTTTAACAGATTCATTTTGCATTTGAGCGTGCCAGTATACAGTATTTTCAAAAATAGCCCCCATATATTGATGAACAGAAGCATCTATTCCGTTAAATTTTGCATCAGCCCAGAAAATACCTTCTTTTAAAGCATCATTTATATCCAAATCTGCTGTTAATGATTCAGAAGATACAGTTTGTGCCGCATTCAACATTGTAATCATATCTTCTTTTTTCATACCTGCATATGCAAGTGTAAATAATGCGTGATCATCAAATGCGCTAAATCTTCCGCCTACATCATCATGAATAAATAAATCACCAATCCAGTTATTTTCATTTGATGTTCTTCTTAATTCTGATTTTTCTGCATTTCCGTCAGTTACTGCAATAAAATGTTTATTTGCACAAATTTTTGCTTCTTCTTCTGATTTTCCCTGAGATTTATAAGCTTCAATAAGTCTGTTTAATATTCTCAAAAAACCATCTTTTGTTTCAAATGTAGAACCTGATTTTGATGCGATTAAATAGTTTGAAGATGTTACATCATTACCCAAACGATATAAAAATCTTTCCCAACTTGAAGAATCAATATCAGAATAAAATTCTATATCACTTCTGTTAATATTTAAGCCGTTTATAGATAACATGTGTTCAACGGTATGTTTTGAACCGCCAATACCCATAACACTAAGAGTTTTTGCTCCTGTTGCAGATTTTAATTTTTCTGCCATTGAATAGATTTCATCAACTCTTTTTGCTTGTTGTGAAGGTAAATCTACCCAATTTAAAAATTGTCCTGATTTATTTGCGCGTGAAGAAAATTCACTGACAAATTCTGAAATTTTTGATGAATACTTACTAAAATCAACACCAGTGAAATTAGTTGTTAAACTTGAACTTTTTGTCAACATTTTAACCCTTTCTTTTTAAATGTAACCTTTTACAGAAAATATTTTACAACAAAAATTAAAGAAATTAACAAATTTACAAAAACTATCGACAAAAAAACATGTTTGTTGTACGTTTAAGCTACATGCAGAAATATAAATAAAAAGGAGAATTGTAAAAATGCAAGTTATATTAAAAAAAGACGTTCAGAATTTAGGCGAAGCCGGTGATATAATCTCTGTAAAAGACGGTTATGCAAGAAACTTCCTATTACCTCAAAATGTTGCAGAAGAAGCAACAAAAGGTGCTTTGGAAAACAGAGAAAAGAATATTGCAAGAATTAAAGCAAAACAAGAAAAATTAAACGCTGAAGCAGAAGAAAAAGCACAAAAACTAATTGCTTCAGGAACTCTTGAATTATCAGCAAAAGCCGGTGAATCAGGAAAATTATTCGGTACAATCACAACTAAAAAATTATCAGAAGAACTTGTTGCAAAAACAGGTGTTGAAGTTGACAGAAAATCAATTTCTTTGAATGCACCTATTAACAAAATTGGTGAATTTAAAATGCTTATCAAATTAACTTCAAAAGTAAAATGCGAAGTTCCTGTTTCTGTTACTGCTTCTGAAGTTGTTAAAGAAGTATTAGAAGAAGAAACAGCAGAAGAAACTACAGAGCAATAAAAATATTAAAATAATGTCATCCTGAATTTATTTCAGGATCTGATCCAAACAAGAAAAGGACGGACCCTGAAACGAGTTCAGGGTGACATGTATTTTAGGGGGTAATAAATATTGAAAAGTTTAAAACTACAACCAATAGGAATAGGTTCACTTCCTCATAAAGATATACAAAAAGCAATGAATATTGTAGAGAAAGATTTTGGAGAAATACCTTTCTTTCCGCAATTAAAAAATATAAATAAAAATGAAGACATGATAATCCAGTTTTTGGAAGGTATGCCTTCATTTTTTTCTGAAAAACCGGCAAAATTTGTGATAGATCCCGAAAATGAAGAATTTTATTCTGATTTGGAAGAATTTCTTACAGATTATGAAGAAATTATAGAAAATATAGATTCTGAGAAGATAGAAAAATACGGAATTAGTGAAAAATTTTCTAAATCTTTTCCGTATTTCGAAAGTTTTGTTAAAAAAACGAAACCAAAATTTGCGAAAGGTCAAATTACAGGACCTTTTACTTTTACAACATCAATAAATGATATTAATGAAAAAGCAATAATATTTGATGAAACATTAAGAGATATAGGTGTAAAACTATTAACCCTAAAGGCATTATGGCTGATAAAAAGAATTAAACAGGCAAATCCAAATACAACTGCTATAATTTTTATGGATGAACCGTCTGTTTCACAAGTAGGAACATCTGCTTATTTATCAGTTTCAACAGATGAAGTTATAGATATGATAAAAGAAATTTCTCAAAAAATAAAAGAAAACGGAGGGATTTCAGCAGTTCATTGTTGTGGAAAATGCGACTGGCGAATACCGATAAAAGCAAATGTTGATATTTTAAATTTTGATGCATATACTTTTTCACAAAATTTCAGTATTTATCACAAAGAAATAAAAACTTTTTTGGAGAATGGCGGAAAAATAGCCTGGGGATTTGTTCCTACGTCTGATGGTAATATATTAAAAAAATTGACAAAAGAAGATTTAGTTAAAAAATTTCTTGAATCTGTAAAATATTTGACTAATAACGGTATAGATGAGAAACTTGTAATAGATAATTCACTAATAACATCTTCCTGTGGTGCAGGTTCTTTATCAGAAGATGATGCACAAAAGGCAATGGATTTAGTTTATGAGTTATCAAAAGATTTAACAGCGAGGTTCACAATTTGACAGTAAAATTAGCAATAACCGGAAAAGGCGGAAGCGGAAAAACTACTATAGTAAAAGCTTTTATGAAAATATTTGAACAAATGTATCCGGGTAAATCTATTTTATTATTTGATAATGATTTAACAAGTGAATTAGCTCACAGTTTCGGTTTAGACATAAGAAACACTATTTACGGTATTAGAAGCGGAAAGCATGAATATAAAACAGGCATGCCTGAAGATATGTCAAAACAGGAATTTATCGAATGGGCAATGGAAGAAATTATTGTTCCGATAAATGATAATGTTGATATTATTGAATCATGGTTTGTTGGTTCAAAAGATTGCAGATGCCCTATTACAAAATTAATTAACGATGCTGTAAGTAAATTAATAAGCAGATATGATTTTGTAATTTTTGATTGTGAATTTGATTTAAAATATCTAAATCAGTTAGTAGATGTTGAAGTAGATACAACAATAATTGTGGCAAATCCATCGGAAGAATCTGCACATTTGGCAAAGCGTATAAAAGAATTTAGCAGTAAATATGCAGCAGGAACACAATTGGGTGTTGTCATAAATAAGGTCGATAAAACAAAACTTTCAAAATTATCGGAGCTTTTGAGAAAATACGAATTAGATATACTTGGTGTAATTCCATTTGACGAAAAATTAGAAGAAAATCCGATATCAAGAGAATCCGAATTAGTCCAAAATACTATAAAAGAATTTTATTCCAGACTAAATCTTCCTCAATAAATTTATTTTCTAAATAAGGGTTTAAATTATGGCTATTATACTGGATGGTAAAAAATTAAGAGATAAAATTTTAGAAGATCTGAAACAAAAAGTAGAAAAATTTCAGGTAAAACCATCTCTTGTTGTAATTTTAGTTGGAGAAGACCCTGCCAGCCAGATATATGTTAATAACAAAAAGAAAATTGCACAACAAATCGGTATAAATTCTCAAGTAATAAATTATCCCGAAAATACAACGGAAGAAACTGTTTTAAATAAAATAAAAGAATTAAATGAGAATAAAAATGTAACGGCTATTTTAGTACAACTACCTTTACCAAATCATATATCCAAAGAAAAAGTAATAAATACAATATCACCTCAAAAAGATGTTGACGGTTTTACTCCATACAATTTCGGAAAACTATTTTCAGGGGAAAAACCAATTGTATACCCTTGCACTCCAAAGGGAATATTACTGTTACTTGATGAATACGGCATTGAATTAGAGGGAAAACATGCCGTTGTTGTCGGGCGTTCAAATATTGTAGGTCGTCCGGTTGCTCAAATGTTATTAGATAGGAATGCAACTGTAACAATGTGTCATAGTTATACGAAAAATTTGGAACAGATAATAAAAACTGCAGATGTTGTAGTTTCTGCAGTAGGGAAAAATATTATAAAAGGGGAAATGTTAAAATCTGATTGTGTGGTAATAGATGTAGGCATTTTTAAAGATAGTAATGGCAAAACCAGAGGAGACGTAGATTTTGAATCTTCTTCAAAAATTGCCTCATACATATCACCTGTTCCGGGTGGTATCGGACCAATGACAATAGCGTCATTGATGCTCAATACTGTCGAACTTTTTGAAAAATCTTTGTAAATGTCAATTATTAACCACCAGCTGCAAGGTTTAGTGTACAGCTTGTTTTGATATTGTTGTTGACCAATGTTTTCAAAGATGAAATTTCGTTTTGTAAAGCACTGATTTGAGAATCTAATGAATCCTTTTCAATACTTAAAGAATCTTCCAACTGTGCAAAATATTGGTATTGTGCATCATTATCTTCATCCCAGTTATCATCACCTTTGTGTTGATTTTGGATAGCTGCAGCCTGTGATTGTGCTGCTTCAACCTGATGCGAAATACTAATCTGTTGCAATTCTAAGAAATTTTTTCTCAAAGTCAATAAACTTTTTTGACTTGCTAATGCTAAAAATGCCATATCTCTCGTCTCCTTATATTTTAAACTCTCTCATGGTTATAAAGTATTTAAAAACCATGCAATTTCAATAAAAAGAGGTTTTGTTACATTTGTTTACAAACGGGTAATATTAAAATATGAGATTTTGTATAAAGCCTTTTATTTAAATTTATATTGGTGTTACAATGTAATTATGTCTGGAACGTGGGATGAATTAATACAGCAGATAAAAGAACGCCTTGATATTGTGGATGTTGTATCAGAACAGGTTGTTTTGAAAAAACGCGGAAGCAGCTATTGGGGCTTGTGTCCGTTTCACAAGGATAAAAATCCGTCTTTTTGCGTGACTCCAAGTATGGGGATATATAAATGTTTCAGTTGTGGTGAAGCCGGCGACGCAATAAAGTTTATAATGAAAACCAAAAATCTTGAATTTAAAGAAGTAATCATAGATTTAGCGGAAAAGTTTGGCTTAGAGGTTCCCCAATCTCATAAAAATGGTGCTTCAACAAGAGAATTAAAAGAGCAAATGTCTAAAGCAACAGAATTTGCAGCTCAGTATTATCACGATTTACTTTTAAGAAACAAATCGGACAATGCACAAATGGCATTAGATTATTTGTCAAAAAGAGGGATTGGAACAGATATTATCAAAAAGTTTCATTTAGGTGTTGCTCCAAAAACCTTTGATACTTTGTATAACGAATTAAGAAAAGATTTTTCAAATGATGTATTAGAAAAAGCAGGATTAATATTAAAAAGTGAAAAAGGTGGTTATATAGACAGATTTCGCGCAAGGTTGATTATTCCAATTCAAAATGAAAATGGCGAATTTGTTGCATTTGGGGCTCGAGCTTTAGAAAGTGGTCAAACACCAAAGTATATAAACTCTTCTGATTCATTAATATATAATAAGAGTAAATTATTATATGGATTATATACAGCAAAAGAAGCTATAAAATCAGAAGATTCAGTAATTTTGATGGAAGGATATTTTGATGTCATTTCTTCTCAGGCTCATGGAATAGAAAATTGTGTTGCATCTTGCGGAACATCTTTGACATCAGATCATGTTAAGTTACTTTCAAGATATACAAAATCAAGAAGAATATATTTATCTTTTGATACAGATAGTGCAGGACAAAAAGCAACGGCGCGTGGAGCGTCAGTTATAAAAGAAGTTTTTGCGGGTTTAGGAAATATAAAGCAGTTTGATGAAAGTTATATGCCAACCGGTTCAAATACAGAACGTTATGCTTGTGAAATAAGGGTAATTGCCCCTCCTGAAGGTAAAGATCCGGATGAATTTGTTCGTAGTGTTGGAGCAGATGCATATAAAATGTATATGGAAAATGCACCTTTATTTATTGATTTTCAGCTTGAAAATATATTAAAAGAAAAGGATAAATATAAAACACCACAGCAAAAAGCTCAATATATAAGTACAATTATTCCTGTTTTGGCAGAAATAAAAAATAAAATAATAAGGTCAGAATATACAGAAATGGTTGCGCAAACTCTTGGAATTAATGTTTCTGCACTCGAATCAGAATTAAAATCTTTTGAAAAAGCAAATATTCCGAAGGTAGAAAGAATTGTTAAGAATGTAACAAAAAATAATTCAGTATTAGAAAAAGCGCAAAAAAATTTATTGAGTGTTTTTCTAGTACCCGACAATCATTTTTCATTTGCCGAAATCAATGAAATGATTGGCGAAATCACGTTTGATAACGAAATATTAATAATTGTAAAAACTACAATTGACAAATTAATATATACCGTAAATAATGTGAAAGAATTAATCGAACATTTATATACTGAATTTGTTGATAATCCTGAAGCTCAGGCAATTTTACCGGAGTTGGTAGAGCATGCTCAGGCGTATTCAGGCTTAAGTGATGAAGATTTTAAAAATATAATAAAAGAAATGATTACTAAAATAAATCAGTGTAAACATGTTGAGGAAGTTAAAACTATCAAAGAACAATACAAAGGGATTGACAATAACGATCCTGAAGCATTGAAAATACAAATACAATTACGAGATAGGATAAAGAAAAAAAGACAAAAATTGGAGATGAATTAGATGACAAGAAAAAGACAATCAGGTTCTTCGGTAATAAACATAGAAGATGATGAAAATTTGGATATACAAGATATTGGTGAAGATTCATTAGAAAATGATTCTATGAGTTATATGAATGTTGATATATCAACAGATAATATTGAAGATATTGTATCTTCAAAACTTGGCGATAAAATTTCATCAGATGATATCTATATGATGCATTCATCTGACGAAATGGATCCAAGAGATCTTGAAATTCCAAAGAATGTTGCAATAGACGATCCTGTAAGATTATACCTTCGTGAAATTGGTCGTATAAAACTATTATCTGCAAATGAAGAAATCGAATATGCAAGACAAATTCTTGAAGGCGGAACAAAGGGTGCAATTGCAAAAAGAAAACTTGTTCAGGCAAATTTAAGATTAGTTGTAAGTATTGCGAAAAAATATATCGGACGCGGAATGTTATTCTTGGATTTAATTCAGGAAGGTAATTTAGGTTTGATTCGTGCAGCAGAAAAGTTCGACCATGAAAGAGGTTTCAAATTTTCAACTTATGCAACATGGTGGATCAGACAAGCAATTACCCGTGCTATAGCAGATCAGGCAAGAACAATTCGTATACCTGTACATATGGTTGAAACAATCAATAAATTGAAAAAAGTTACAAGAAAATTAGCTCAGGATTTATCAAGAAAACCAACAGAAGATGAACTTGCGGCAGAAATGAATGTTTCTATCTCAAAACTTCGTGAAATAATAAAAATTGCTCAGGAACCGTTATCTTTAGAAACTCCTATCGGTAAAGAAGAAGATTCTCGTTTGGGTGATTTTATTGAAGATAAAGAAGCAGATGCTCCTGTTAAAATGGTTGCTTCAGAATTATTAAAAGAAGATTTAGCAGAAGTTTTGTGTACATTATCTCCAAGAGAACGTGATGTATTGAGATTACGTTTTGGTATGGATGATGGTAGACAAAGAACTCTGGAAGAAGTTGGACAGTTATTTGGTGTAACTCGTGAACGTATCAGACAAATAGAAGCGAAGGCTTTGAGAAAATTACGTCATCCAAATCGTAAAAAACGTTTAGAAGAATATGTTGAATAAAAATTAAAACCCTCTTTATCAAAGAGGGTTTCAATTTTCACAAAATCTTTTGAGATTAATTGTTATCCTTTTCAAACATAAAGATGTTGAATAAAATAATCCCGAGCAAAGTAATAATAACTCCTATAATTTTGAAGAATAAAACCAAAGAAGTAACAGTAAAAGAAATACAAATAATTAATAAGATTCTTAAAATACGTCGTTTTAAACGTTTTTTATTACGTTCTTTTCTGTATTCTACAGCCATGATATCTATATTGGATTGTTCTTTTGCTTTTTCTTCTGTTTTTTCATCAATCATATTTGTTTCTTTTAACTCTTCAACAGCATCTTGATATGTTCTGTTTACATATCTTTCAATAAGATTTAATACGACATCTTCCGGTGCTTCGTTTTGAATACATGCATACATAACTTCCCAGGTTGTATACCATATTTTTTGCATTACTGTTTTCCAGTGCTTTGCAGGAATTCCCGAACGAAACAAGTCAATTTCTTTATGAAAAGACCATTCTGCCATAATTTGTATATATTGTTTTTGAGTATCAAAGTTTAATTTCTTAAAAACGTCATCTTCTTCCATTGATTTCGCAAGCAGGGTTGTACTATGTCGGATATTATTTGTAAGATAACCCTGTTGAAGTCTGTTAATATCTTCCGGTAAAACTTCTGAAATCTGATTAACAAGTGAATCTATAAAATCGAGATATTTTTTATTTACTTGAACTTCTGTCATTCTATTATTATAGAAAAGAATTAATTTTAATTTGTCATATATATAGACTAATTTTAGTAATATTGATTTTGCATCAGCTTTTTAGTACAATACTTATACATTAAAAGGAGAAAAATTATGGCCCAACAATACAATAATCCCAATGCTCAAAATATAAAAAAGAGAATGGCGATTTTAGTTTTTATAAAAAGTTCTACAGCTCCTTTGGTTCTCTATGTAAAAGAACCACAAGCTTTGTATGAAGAAATCGTGGAACTTATGAAATCTCAAAAAGCAGTTTTAATTGAAAAAGAAACCGAGGGACCAATTAAAAAAACTTGTTTCTTATCAAATCAAGTTGCTGCAGTTGCAATTCAAGAAGAACAATACATGTAATTAGACGGAACGATGCAAAAAATATTATCACTGGAAGATTTGGAAAACGCTGAAAACAAAACGCTATACTGTACTTTTAATGAAAAATTAGAAGAAATAGATTGTGTTACACCTATTAAAGCAAAATTATGTGCAAAGGATTTGGGAGATTTTATTCAAATAACCGGTGATGTTAGTGGAATTGTAAAATTAGAATGTGATTTATGTCTTGAAAAATTTGAACATAAATTAAATTTTAAATTAGATGAAATTTATTCAAAACATTCTTTATTAGGTGATTATGAGCGCCAAGATAAAGAATTTGAGATAAAAGACGGACAATTTGTAACAGACCTTAACGGAAAAAAAGAGATAGATATATATGACCTATTGTATCAATCTGTAATATTAAATTTTCCAAATAAAAAAGTTTGTGGTATAAATTGTAAAGGGAAAGAATATCTTTTGAATGAAGATAATTATGATCCAAGACTGGATGTCTTTAAAAATCTCCAAATTAACCCAAAAAGTAGTAAGTAGTTAAATAAAAGGAAAAACAAAAATGGCAGTACCAAAGAAAAGAACAGGTCATAGCGCTCAAGGTTCAAGAAGATCAAACTGGAAAGCTACAAAACCTGAAACAACTAAATGCCCTAATTGTGGCGCAACTGTTTTAGCACATACTGTATGTACAGAATGCGGTACATATAAAGGACAACCTGTAAAATTAGCAGATAAAGCAGCTGCAGCAGCAGAAGCAGCTAAACCTGCAAAGAAAGCAGCAGCAAAAAAATCTACAGCTAAAAAAACTTCAACAAAAAAAGCAGAAACAGAAGAAGCTAAAGTTGAAGAAGTTAAAGTTGAAGAAACAAAAAAAGAAGAAAAAAAAGTTGCTAAAAAAGCTGCTAAAAAAGAAGAATAGTTTTTTTGTTCAGGGTTAAACCAAAACCCTGAACTTATTTCAGGATCAGTAAAAATAATTTTGGTTTTGAAAAAAGTTCAGAGTTATTAAAAGAGGGAGTAATGGCAAGAATCGCAATAGACGCAATGGGTGGTGATTATGCACCAAGAAAAATCGTAGAAGGTTCACTGTGGGCTGCTATGGAATATGGTGTTGCGCTTGAATTGGTTGGAAGAGAAGATGAAATTCAAAAAGAATTAGATCATATCAGGGCTGTTGGCTATATTTTATCAGATAAAGGTACAAAAGGTCATAAAAGAAAAATTAAAATAGATTTAGATAAAATTGATTATACTATTACTCATGCTTCAGATGTTATAGGTATGGGAGAGGCAGTAGGACAATCAATTCGTCGTAAGAAAGATTCTTCAATTGTTGCATCTGTTAACGCTGTTGCTCAAGGCAGATGTGAAGCTGTTGTTTCTGCCGGTTCTACCGGTGCAGCCATGGCGGCGAGCTTATTTGGTTTAGGCAGAATTTCAGGAATTACAAGACCTGCAATTGCAGTTACATTACCAAGAATGAATAAACCTGTTGTTATTATTGATGGCGGGGCAAACAGTGATTGTACTTCAGGCATGCTCACTCAGTTTGCACAAATGGGTGTTGCTTATGCAAAATTAAGTTTAGGTATCGAAAATCCAAAAGTTGGTATTTTGAGTATCGGAGAAGAAGAAGGCAAGGGAAATGAACTTGTAAAAGAAACTTATCCTCTGTTAAAACAAATGCATGAAGAAGGAAAGTTTGAGTTTGTTGGTAATGTTGAAGGGAAAGAAGTTTTTAAAGATAAAGCTGATGTAATTGTAACAGACGGTTTTTCAGGAAATATTGTTTTAAAAGTAACTGAAGGGTCTTCTTCAATGCTTTTAAATATGATAAAAACAGAATTTAAAACAGATATTATCGGCAGCATTATAGGTTTACTTGCAAAACCGTTTTTGCGCAGAATTCTTAAAAGAATTAACTGGGAAGTTTTTGGCGGCATGCTTCTTTTGGGTGTAAACGGAATTTCGGTTATTGCACATGGCAGAAGTTCTGCATACGCTATGAAAAATGCTGTTGGTGCAGCAGTAAAAGTATTAAATAAAGATATAAATTCAAAAATATCAGAAAGTATAAACAAATAATGACGAACTTAAAACCAATGAGAATAGCAGGTGTAGGTTATTGTGTACCTGAATCCGTAATTACAAATGATGATTTAAAAAAATTATATGAAACATCAGATGAATGGATTTACACAAGAACAGGTATAAAAGAAAGACGTGTTGTATCTGGTAATGAAACTGCTATTGATCTTGGTTTGAAAGCTGCACAAAATGCTCTTGATAAATCAGGTTTTAAACCGGAAGATATAGATTGTATAATTTCTGCATCATCTGTACCACCTCAATTATATCCAACATTGTCTTGTACTTTACAGGATAAATTGGGTATCCCAAATCAGGTTCCGGCGTTTGATTTAACAGCAGCATGCACAGGATTAATTTATGCAATGCAGGTTGCCAGAGGATTTATCGGGGCAGGGATATATAAAACTATTCTAATTGTTGCATCGGACAACAATTCTAAAATAACAGATTGGACAGACAGAGGAACATCTATTCTGTTCGGTGATGGTGCGGGAGCAATGGTTGTAACTGAATCAGATGACGGTATAGATGATATTTTATCAATAAACATTAGTGCAGATGGTTCAATAGGGCAAATGATTCAGACAAACATGCCAGGACAATGCTGTCCTTTGGTAGAACAGGCAGATGAAGTTGGCACAGGCAAAATTATAATGAACGGTAAAGAAGTTTATAAATTTGCAGTTTCTACAGTCCCGTCTTATGTAGAAGAATGTATTGCACAATCAGGAATGACTTCTGAAGAAATTGATTATTTAATACCTCATCAGGCAAATCAAAGAATTATTGAATCTATACAAAATCGTTTAAAATATTCAGACGACAAAGTAATTTCTAATATTAAATATTATGGAAATACCTCAGCCGCATCAATACCAATTGCTTTAGTTGAAGGTGTTGAACAGGGTAAAATTAAACTCGGATCTACAGCAGTATTATGCGGTTTTGGAGCCGGAATGACATGGGGTGCTGCAGTTGTTCGCCTCCGTAATGGTATTTGTTAAGACCTCAAAAACATTTAAAATAAAAAATTATAGTTATAATTAAGCTTATTCGCAATTATAAAGTTTTATTAAATTAAACTTTAAAACGTCAAAATTCAACTATAGTAACATATATGATATGATAATTTGATGTCATATTGTAAATAATTCACAATAAATTGTTTTTATTTAAGCATAAGAGATTTAAAAGAGTTTGAATATAAAGACATAAGGAGATTATGATGTATATAAATAGTTTTGGCAGCAATTTTAATTTAGATTATCCACAATTATTTTTACCACAATTATCTATGCCTCAATTACCAATTTTCAGTTTTAATACAGTAAAAAATCCATCAGAAAATAGTAATTTTGAAGAATTTGTTCAAAAAGCATATGCAGGTATCCCTGACAGAACAAGTACAATTGAAGATAAACAAAAAGCAATACTTGCAAAAGTTTCAATATTAAATCATCCAAATTGTCCGGAAGAAACAAAAGCTGTTTTACAACAAGAAATA
>CACXDL010000054.1 GCA_902766395.1 uncultured bacterium | reverse complement strand
GTCGGTGTTATTCCAAGAGCACATGGTTCAGCAGTATTTACAAGAGGTCAAACTCAAATTCTATCAGTTGCGACATTAGCAGGTCCTGCAATGAAACAGGAATTGGATGGAGTTGATCCTCAAACAGAAAAAACATATATGCATAAATACATCTTCCCGGGATTCTCTGTTGGAGAAGTTAAACCTTTAAGAGGACCTGGCAGACGTGAAGTTGGTCATGGAAATTTGGCAGAAAGAGCAAATATACCTGCACTTCCTTCACAAGATGAATTTGGTTACACAATTCGTGTTACTTCTGATGTATTAGAATCAAACGGCTCTACATCAATGGGTTCTACTTGCGGTTCTTCAATGGCTTTGATGAACGCAGGTGTTCCTGTTAAATGTATGATCGGTGGTGTTGCAATGGGTATGATTAAAGAAGAAGGATATGAACCTGTTGTATTAACTGATATTCAGGGTATTGAAGATTTCTTAGGCGATATGGACTTCAAAGTTACCGGCAATGATACAGGAATCACAGCTTTACAAATGGATATGAAGGCTAAAGGTATTCCTAATGAAACATTACGCCGTGCATTATTCCAAGCTAAAGAAGGCAGATTACATATCTTAGGTAAAATGAGAGAAGTAATTACAGAACCGGCTAAGGAATTGTCTCCATTTGCTCCAAGCATTACAACTCTTACGATTCCGGCTGAAGATATCGGAGCAGTTATCGGACCTGGCGGAAAACAAATTAGAGAAATCATTGACGCATCAGGCGCTGAAATCGATATTCAGGATTCAGGTCTTGTAACTATCACTTCTAACGATCAGGAAGGTGCTAAAATCGCAATTAAAATGATTAAAGATATAACATTCAAACCTGAAGTCGGAATGGTTATAAAAGGTAAAGTTGTAAGAATTATTCCTATCGGAGCTTTCGTTGAATTAGGCGGCGGTAAAGATGGTATGATTCACATATCTCAAGTTTGCAATGAGAGAATTGAAACAATTGAGCCTCACTTAAATATCGGTGATGAAGTTATTGTTAAAGTTGTTAAAATCGACGAAAAAGGTCGTGTAAACTTAACATTAAAAGGGGTTACCGAAGAAGATAAAGCTAAATGTATAAACTAATTAGTTCATACAAATAATAAAAAAGGAGATACATAGAACAGGTATCTCCTTTTTATTATTCCGAATAATATGTAATTTTTTGATTAAAATCAAGCTTATTTACGGCATTTTCAATTTTATATCTGATATCTGGTAAAAGTTTTTGTTTATGATTTTGATATACTTTGTTGTTAAATAATATTACATAAGCCGGAGAACTTTCTAATGAGAACAAGATATTATCTGCTAAATCATTCATTACAAACTCAAATTTTGCTTGCCTGATTTTAGGGTTATTACTATTTTGTAAAATTGTTTTTGAATAAGGGTTATTTTTCAAGAACAAAGCTAAATAAAAATCAAGAGAATTTTTATTTAACTCATATGGTAAAGTTTCTTTGAGCATTGTGATAATTTCAGAATTTGAGTCTTCTATACTCAGGACCAAGTCTTGTTTATCATAATTTTCGAGCATCTGAAATATTATATTTTTCATTTTCTCAATTTCTTTTTTAGTAGGCGGAATCAAATAATTTGAATATTTCAAATCAATTTTATTTTTTGAATTTTTCATAAAAGTATTGAACTGCTTGAGGTCATTTTCATCTCCGTCTACGGCACCCTCATTTATACTAAATACTGCTGTATTATACAGCTCAGGATAAACTTTTATTTGCTTTTCTTTATCTGAATCCATTACATCAATCATCGACAAATGAGCTGCGCGTTCTTCATTAATATTGTCATAATGGAAATTTAGAATTTTATAAAATTCTTTATCAAATTCTTCTTTAGTCAATAATTGTTCATCTTCAAATTCTTCTCCTGTATTCTTTGCTGCGAGCGACAATTTAAATTTATCTGAGAATTCTTCTTTTTTAATTGCCTTTATATATTTTGAAGCATATTCTGTAGGGAAATATTTTGCTCCTGCTTTTATATTATCAATTAATACTTTATCAAGATTAGAAGTAATATAAATATATCTTCCATCCTTCGTGCGCAGTTTGTAAAGTTGAGCATTATTCTTTTTAGCCTCAAGTGCCATTTTTTCTTCTAAAAGAAGTGCCTCAGTACCATTTTGAGGAATATTCGGATTTTCTGCATTAATATTTATCTTGCCATAACGTTCATCAAAATGTTGTTCCCATTGTCTTTGAATTTTGTCATGCAAATCATATCTTTCTCTTCTCTCAGGATCAATTATCTGGGAATATTGCAATAAATCAAAAAACTCCGGGTTTATATAATCAATTATTTTTTTCTTTTCTGATTCTTGAATAATTTTTTCTAAATCAGTATTTATAGCAATCGAGCCTCCTTCTCCATAAATATCTTCGAACATATCCATGGTATCAGTTACAGCATGAGAAAATACTTCTATCATTTTAGGATTTTGCTTCCAAAAACGAGCCAACATTGTATCCTCATTCCCGGATTTGCCCAATCTCCTTTCATAATCTGCAAAAGATTTTAATTCCTCGGACATATGTGCTCGTTCTGCAGCAATAGTCATAATTGGACTCATATAACGAACAATAAACGATGCTTCCGGATCATCTTTTGCAAAACGCTTTCTTACTATTTTTTTTACGGACTCGGGGTCAATAATCTTTCTATCCGCTATTTCTTTCTGAATAGATTTCTTTTGATGCTGTTTTATATTGAAGCGTCTTTTTCTTGGTTTTTCACTAACAGAAGCTGCTGGTTCTTTCTTTGAAATTGAATCACTTTTAGAAGATTCTCTTTGGATATGTACCCCTGGAATAACAGAATCCTTTGGTAATTGCTGAAAGAATTTTCTGTATTCATCCCTTGTTTTTATAAAGGAGTTCCAAAACGCAGTATTTGGATAGCTGATGCCGTATTTACCCAAAGTTTCATATTCCATAGGTTTTGTTATAATTCCTTTATATTCTATATTCATATCCTTTTCAAAAAAATCTTTGTTAATTTCTCTTAAAGTTTTTCCATCCTGATAAATTTTTCTTAAAAGATAGATCCCAAAATTATCACTACCATCTTTAAATAAAGGCACATCACTTAATTCCTTTGCCATTTCAATTTCAAAAACAGTATCAGTTCTGGAATTAGTATGGTTTTCATGCAAATTAGCAAATAATTCTTCATTTGGGTAAATACTTTTTACATCAGTGAAGTTGTCAGCTATTTCAAGATACTTAAAAACTTCCCTCATCATCTGCTCAGGTGGGATATGTTGTCTGTTTTCATAATCTAAAAATAAATAATCTTTCATTGTTGAAGGCATATTATTTCTGTTAAACTCTTGAGCATAAAAATCTTCAGGAGTTCTTGCAGAGAAGGTTATATTATAGTCTCTATATGCAATAGGGTTGTAATTTACACTTGATTTTTGGGGGTGTGGTGAAATATCTTTTGTATTTTGAGAATTGGTATACCTATATTTAATTGAATAACTTTGTAATTTTTGTACTTGCATTATATATTCTCCGCTTTGCTATTTTTAAAATACATAAATAATATTTTTGCCATTAGATATCTAAAAATTAACAAAATCGGAATTTTATGATAAAATTACTAATGTAAAGGAATTATGGAGTATTGGAATGAGTGATGTAGTAACAATTGGAAGTGCAACAATGGATGTTTTTGTGGAATGTGATAGTGCAAATGTTGTTTCTGTTCGCAAAAAAGATCATTCAACAGATTTTATGAGTTATCCTTATGGTTCTAAGCTAGAAATTACGGATTTTGATACTCAAGTTGGCGGTGGAGGGGTTAATACTGCTGTAAACTTTGCAAATCTTGGTTATGACACATCTGTTATATTTAAGGTTGGAGATGATATATATTCAAAAGGTCTGTTTGACTTTTTTAGAAATAAGAATGTAAAATTAAATTCTATTATTCAGGATAAAAAAGATTCAACAGGTTTTTCTATTATATTAACCAGTTTTGAAGGAGATAGAACTGTATTGGCTCATAGAGGGGCAAATGCACATATAAAAAAATCCGAGATTAATTTTGAGGCGATTAAAAATGCGAAATTATTATATATTGCTCCTTTAAATGGCGATAGTAACAAATTACTTGATGATATAGTGAAATATGCAAAAGAAAATGATACATTGGTTTGTTTTAATGCCGGAACTACCGGCCTTAAAAAAGGTTATAATTATTTAAAGAAAATTCTTGCTCTTGCAGATGTTGTTGTAATGAATAAAGAAGAAGCGTCAATGGCAACAGGAATTTATTTAAGACAAGATACCAAAGAAGTAAAATATTCTCATGAGCTTATCCATCCGGATTTAAAAGAAATGTTTAAAAAATTAAAAGTCTCAGATTATCAGGTTATAGTAATCACCGATGGAGGAAATGGTGCTTATGCTTATAATGGCAGAGAATATTATTATTGCCCTTGTTTTGATGGCCCTGTAACATCAACCCTTGGTGCAGGAGATGCTTTCGCTTCAACATTCTGTGCCGCAATGGACCGATATAATATTGATATTGCAAAATCTCTTGTTGCCGCTTCAATCAATTCTGCCGGAGTCGTCTCTGAATTTGGAGCTACTCAAGGGCTTTTAACATTTGACCAAATAGAAGATAAAATGTCTCAAAACCCTGATTACAAAACGGTTTCTGTAAAAGTTTAATAAAAAATGAACAATTAATTAGTATTTTTCGTTTACAATATGTAGACAAAATAAGGAGACAATTTATGAGTGAAGAACAAAACAAAATAGAAGAATGTAAATGTAAAAATTGTGAAATTTGCAAATTAGTCGGTAAATTTTTCTTTTTAACCGGTGCGATTTTCTTAGGCACCTTATTTGCACTGTTATTGGCACATGCGTTAAACAAGCCTCAGTTTCCGCAATTCCACAGGGGAATGTATGGTATAAGACCGGGATTTGAAAAACAA
The DNA here is from genome assembly GCA_902766395.1 of uncultured bacterium. Classification (GTDB taxonomy): domain Bacteria; phylum Cyanobacteriota; class Vampirovibrionia; order Gastranaerophilales; family Gastranaerophilaceae; genus Zag111. Next base: position 57,823 of record CACXDL010000054.1, on the reverse strand, counting down.
CTTCCATGCAAACACCATAAATTTGGAAAGAAAGATTTTAAAGGTATGCATCCAAAATTTGACGAGCAAAGACCGAACGAATTTAATGATCATAAACCTCCTAAAAAAATTGAAGATAAAGCTTTAGATAAGAAATTAAATCGTGTTTATGTAAATCCGGAAAAAATGGATATATAGATAGTAAAATCACCTGAGATTTTCTCAGGTGATTTTTTTAATAAAGTGATATTTCAAAGTTCCCATTATAAAATTTTATTTTTAAATTCAAAGTTTCTCCGTTATATCCTGATGGAGGAGCTGAATAACTCGGGGTAGAATTGACCGCAGTATAAACAGCATCATTCAATGTTAAATTTGAGGACTGTTTTGAAAAAACTCTGTTTGTAAGTTTTCCTGAAGAATTAATTTTGAATGATACAATGCATTCTCCATCTCCGACAACTTTTGTAAAATCAATTTTACGTCCTATAATATTTCTCAAATTTGCCTTGTATTCTGTTAATTCCTGTTTTATTTGCTGGCTGGTTTTAACGGGTGCAGCCGGTTTTTGGACAACATTTGAATTTGGAGTATTTGTTGTTATTGTTGGTAATGAGGCAACATTTACCGTCTGGGATGGCTTAGAAGTATTGACTTTATTTGTTGTTTGAATATTTGTATTTGAAATTTGATTATTTTGAGTTGTTTTAGTTAAGTTATTTTGTACTCTTTTGGTTATAGAACTATAATCCGGTACAGATGGAGATTTTGCTTGTGGAGTGTTTTTAGCTACAGAACTGGTTTTTGCTGTTGATACAGTTTGCTTATTCTTATTTTTAGCTGCTGTTGTTTGAGTTACTTTAGGGCTTTGTGCTTGTTTTTTTACATTATTATTATTTTGCTTGTTTATTTGTTTTGGCGGCTGAACTTTTACTATCGGTATAATTTGTTTTATTTCTTCAACTATTTTATTCTGTGCGGGTTCTGGTTCTGCAGGTATTTCTGCGATTTCAGGTTTTATTGGTGTATCATCCCAATATGAATTAATGGAAGGAATGTTTTTGATAATATTTTCCTGTGTGGTATTATTTTTCCCTTCTTTTATAGTTTTGTCGTCAGATTTTCCTATGAATACAAAAGAAACAACTGATAAAATAATGCATGTAGCAAATATTATTAATGAAATCGGATCTAATGATTCTTTCAATCTGACTAATTCCGGGTACTGTTCATCAAAAGTTTTTTTGTGGTGTTCACTTTTTGTTTTTGTATGTGGCTGAGATTCTTTTTTTATAATTGGTTTTGGTGTAATTTGCGAAATATCTTGTTTAACTTTTGGGGTTGATATTATTTCTTCAAAAGTATTATTCCCACAATCACAGTAATCCGGCTTTGTTTCATATTCTGTTCCACATTCTTTGCATTTAAACATTTATATATTTACCTTTGTATTTTTTCTATATCATTATAATCCTGAGGTGTGCTGTATTTTGAACTGGTAGAAATCTTCCATGCTCCTACAAATTTTGTTGAAGTTCTGTTTGTTCCCTGAGGAAAATTCAAAATAGAACGTCCCTGATAACTTCTTATTACGGGTGCAACAAATTGAATTGCGTGAGGAGTATATTTGGGCGTATCTGACCAGGTTTGGATGTTGGAAATTTTTCCATATTTATCCACATCAAAAGAAAATCTAAATATTGTTCCCATAGGGATATATGGTAATTTCGTATCCTGCATAATTTTGTTTTGTAAATTTGATCTCCAAATGTTCCAGGCAATTTCTTCTTCTCTTGCAGTTAAGACTTTTTGTGTCGGTTGAGAAATTCTTACTGCTGGTTTTTGGGCTACTGTAACAGTTTTTGGGGCTGTCGTAACAGTTTTTGTCTGTACCGGTACAGGGACTTTTGCGACTTGAGTATTGCTACTTTTAACTGGTGTAGAAGTTGTTTGGATTTGTTTTTCCTGTAATATTTTCTGATTATTATTCAAAATCTTTTGGGTATCAATTTTTGGAGCTTGGACGATATTGGTTTTTGCTGATTTTATGTTGTTTTGAACAACTTTTACCGGTTGAGATTTTGTTGTGACTGTTTTCTTTACCGGAGCTTTTGTCTGAGTAATTTTCACCGGTTGAACATGTACTGTTGTGGTTTGAGGTTGAACCTGATTCTCTATTTTAACAACTGAGGTTTGTGGTTTCACCGGCTGTTCCATAACAGGGATATTTTGCTGCTCAATTTCAATTTCCTGAGTCGGAACGAGCTTATAATCAGAATTATAAACCATCACAGATTTGTGCATCTGCGGTTTTAGTGTGCAGATGCATATTGTAGATATAATTGCCAGTATAAGCAATATTTGTAATAGTGCATTGTATATCATTAGTCTTTGTCTATTTTAGCTATAAGTTCTTCACAAGCAAATGTTTCAAATCGTGTTTGGCTCAGCATAAATGTTTCAGCGATTAATAGTGCCGTCGGAACTAATGCTGCAACTCCACTCAGTAACAAACCACCTAAATCTGAACCCATTTCCTGCATAAAGAAGGAAACGTTCATTGAAAATTCTATAAATATAATTGCAAGTGCGATTATAAATGATCTGCGCATTTCAGAATCAAGTTTTTTAATTCCTTCAAGACCGTAAATTTCAACTCCGTGCTGAATGTAGTTGCTGAATCCGTCTTGTTTCAAAACATTAGATGCCTGAATTTTCTTGTTTGATGTGAATGCACTTACAAATGAGAAAAATGCGAAAATAATCAAAAATGTGGCAAGGGTCAGGAATATAGGACTGAATCTCAAACCTGAAATCCTTATCCAGCCAGCGGCTTCAGGGAAACACATTGCAAGAGTGTTTGAAACACCATAAGCAAGGAACGGTGCGGTGATAATACCCAGTGCAATTTCTCCGATTGATTTTAACTGTAAATTGAATAGTTTATCTTTTACATTTCTGATTTTTGTATTGCTTAAAGTATTAACAAATCTCTCGATCCATTGCTGATATTCTTTAATAACATGTTCAAAATCTTGTCTGTATTCATATTCGTCCAGTTCTTTACGGGTTTCGGTATTAGCATTTTTGAAATATCCGCATCCTAAAGCAAGTGTTGCAGTGGTTCCGACAAAAAATAGCGAAATAAATACTGCAAACAGAGATATTGTTTTAGGTGTCAGGTAATACAAAACATTTATCAGATATATAGCGATAAAAAACATTGTAGAGAGAACTATCATAAATTTTTCAGCAATTTTAGATGTTGTAGTATCTTCACCCAGGCGATTTTGTAAATATAAAAATGCCCCTTGTTTAAGTGTTAATCCTACTCCGTAGACGATAATTGCATATATAAATATCAATTTCATATTTGTAGGCATTTGTATGACTGAACCGGCATCGCTTAATGGCAAACCTGTTAAATAATTAGAAACTCCAAATGCGCAAACAAAAGATGCTAAAAATAATGCAATATGAAGTAATATCCCGCCTTTTGAGTTCATTGAAATTTTATGTTTTAAATTGTTTATAGTTGCGCCAACTTCTTTTATTATAGAAACTCTGGCTTCTTCGAGTTCAGCTTTTCTTTTTTCTATTCTCAACTTTGCTGCAGGATTTATATCATCTCCGTATATAGCCTTGATGTCTTCTTCTGTCAAATTTTCCTGAGAAACATTTCTATTTGCAACCTGAGAAACTTTGATTGTTATAAATTCATCACTGCCTTCAATCATTATTTTGCAAACCTTATCTATATCCAGTTTCTGAGGAATGGGTTTTCCTTTAAAAAGAAATTTTTTATTGTTAAATTGATTTAATAACACACATTTGCCGGCAGAAGAATCATACTGAATAGTCAGCATAAAATCAAATCCGACATTCATTTGATAATCAAAATTAGGCTTTGATCCTATATTTACCAAATCTTTGTCATTAAAAGTTTTTTCGTTATTTTTTGAACTAATTGTAAATGACATATATATTACTCCTTTATCGTCCTATTGCATCTAAAAATCTTCTGTTAGCTTTGTCGACATTAACTTCTGTTGCGACTATCAGCTTTTTTTCTCCCAGTATCGGGTTTAATTTGGTTTTAACTTCATCAAGTTTTTCCGGAGACGCATAAACAAACATCATTGCCAATTCCGGGATATAATCTTTTGTTTTTTGTATATTTTTTGGTAATACATCCCAATTAATTTGCTTTTTATAATCTCCGGAATTTTCAAGACTCCCGACAACAACAACTGCCGGTACATATCCGTCTTTTTTCATAGTCAGAGAATATTCAACTGATTTTTTTATTGCTTCTCCATATGAAGTTGAATTTGTATTATCCTTTGTGTATGTTTCTATTGCTTTTGAGATTCCTGTTGCATCGCTTGGATTACCTTCATATATCAGGTATGAACTATTGGCCGTTTTAATTATTTTTACAGAATCTTCAGGATCTAAGATTGCACAAAGAGATTTAATATATTTTATTTCTTCTGCTAATTTATTTTTATTTGATGCGCTGGATTCAAGAATAAAAACAACGGCTGCTTTGTGAAATTCATCAACTTTTATATTTTTGCCAAAGAAGAATAAGGACTTTGCCAAAAGTGCTATTCCTAAAATTAAAAAACCTATTGTAATCAGCCTTTTATTCATCTTTTATCCTTAATAATTAACTGTCACACTTACAGGAGAAGTTAATTCTAACTCCATTTCCGTAAAAGACGGAATTTCTGCATCAACGCCTCTTTCAGCAGTTCCGCCAATTAAGGCTCCTCCTGCCCCAACTCCTGCGCCTATTGCAGCTGCGGAACCGATATTCCCGCTCAGTGCTCCGACTAATAAACCTGTCAGACCTCCAACAATAGCACCGACAGCGACATTAGTAGCAACTCTTCCGATTTTACCTTCGTTTGTTACCGTAAAGTCGATCTTTTCTGTTGAAATGTTGTATGTTTTATTGTCCGGAGTAACTATTTGATTGAAATCAATTACAACTCTTCCGTTTCTGGAACCGTATGTTGCGTGTCTTGCTTTGGTTAATATGCCATAAACAACACTTCCCTGCGGAAATACTGTTACGCCGTTGTACCTTATATCTGATGTCAAAACAGCAACTATTCTGTCTCCTTCAACTGCGCTTGCTGTATTTATAGAACTTTGTAAATAAACATTTATTTTTGTTCCTGAAGCAAGTTGAGCAACATATCCTTTTAATGTGTTAGGAGTTTGTTTTGGTACTGTTTGGGTATAACCGTCTGTTCTATTAATATTGTTCTGCGCAATTGGCTCTGTGAATACGTAATTCTGTGTTGTTTGGGTATTCATTGCTTTTTTTGCTAATTCGTCATATATGCTTATTATATTTGTATTGTATGATTGCTCATATGTAATATTTTTGTTTTTGATTTCTTTCAAAATTCTTTTGTTTAATCGTTTATCATCGTTTGATTGGTAGTAATAAAACATGTTTGAACCACTTTGCTGCAGTATAATTACTGCATAATCCTGTGCATTTTTCTGAGATTGTGCATAGTAAGGATTATATTTTATTATTTTATAATTTCTGTCAGAATAATTTGATTCAACAATTGGTTTTATTGCTGCTTCTGTGGTATTTTTCAGATAATATAATTCGCTAAATGCAAAACTTGCATTTGAACTAAATAAGATAAAAGTTATGAATAAGGCAATTATTTTTTTCATTTTTTAATGTCCTCATTTGCGTCTTTTATTATTGTTTTTGTAACCTGTTTTGTTGTTGTCATAGAACCGTCATCATTTATTTTAATAAGATATTCTATAATATCAATTGAAAAAGGTTTATGCATTTTCGGTAAACTAAAACATATCCATCCCGAAATTATCAGACAAAAAATAGATATTATTATCCCAAAGCCTTTCAAATTAAACTTTTTTAAAGCCATAACTGATAATATAAAAACGATAAATAAAATTATTACAAGAATTGCGAGAGTCATACTTCCTACCTTCTTTTGAAAAAATTATACATTTAAAATGTTATAATTCCCAGTAATTTTAACAATATTTAATGTTTTATGAATTATATGCTTTGAAAAATTCTTTTAATAATTCCTGACCTTTAATCATTGTTTTGTAATCGACATATTCTCTTGCCGAATGCATATTGCAAACTGTGGCAAGACCAATTAAATAAGGAGAAAATCTTTCACCCTTTGCATTTGTTTTATTAGCGTATATATGAGTTTCAGCTCCAGCATGAAAAGATGAAATTTCAGGTGTTATTCCTATTTTTTTTGCTACGGTTTCGAATAATATCGGTAAATATTGATCTGTATTTTTTTCAAACATTGGCATTTTTACTTTAAATGTAATTTCAGCTTTTGCAATTCCTTCGTGCTTTTTGTTGAAATTATCTACAATTTCTTTCATCATATTGATAAGTTCATCTTCTTTTGCTTTATCAGAACTTCTAAGAGAATAGGTTGCATGCGCGCTGGTATTTATAACATTTGTAACTTTTAGGTCACCGGCTTGAATGCCTCCTATATTACAAGATGTAACGACTTTTCCGTCTTCACAGTAGTATGCCCCCTGAGGTAATTCTGATACCAAATCTGCAATTAATTTTGCAGCATTTTCTCTTGTCTTATCACCAATATCATTACCTGAATGGCCTCCTTTAGGAGCCTCAAGGTCTAAATTTGCCATTACATAACTTGCTCCTGCAACCAGGCATTGGCCTAATGCATCACTATCTAATACAAGTACATATTTAGAATTTATTTTATTAAAGTCTGTGTTTTTAATTCCTGTCATTCCGTCTTCTTCATCTCTCGTAAAGTGTATTTCCAGTCCTCCGTGTTTTAAATTTTTATCTTGTGCCAGGTACTTCCCAAAATACAAGGCATTTGCAACACCTGCTTTATCGTCTGCACCAAGTGTTCTGCCTTTTGCTTTTATTAAATCTCCGTCAAGAAAAGGAATAACAGGAGAATCATCTCCAATTACATCAACGTGGGATGATAATAATATTGATTCCTTTGTTTTATCAGTCGCAGGGATCTTTATATAAATATTTTTGTAGTCATCTTGTTCACAGTTTAAATTATTTTCTTTGCAATATTGGCAAATCCAATCTAAAACCTTTTCTTCTTTTGTCGAAGGGGATGGTATTTCAGCCAAATTACAAAATAAGTCTACTAATTCATTTTCTTTTCTTAATTCATTAATGTCCATAATTTATCTCCATTTTCTGAGAATATTTTAGCATATTTTTATGCTATAATCAAAGGATAATGAATGAAAAAGACTTTTTTAATTATGAATTAATTCATACAGACTCAAAAACAAGGGCAAGGGCAGGTATTTTGACAACACCTCACGGGAAAGTAGAAACACCTATATTTATGCCTGTTGGTACAAATTCTGCTGTTAAATCTCTTACCGGAGATCAGATAAAAGAAACCGGTGCTCAAATAATATTGGGAAATTCTTATCATTTGTACCTCAGAGCTGGAGATGAAAGAATTCATAATTTTGGCGGTATACATGGATGGATGAACTGGGATAAACCGGTCTTAACAGATTCCGGAGGATTCCAAGTGTTCTCGCTAGGGCATTTAAATAAAATAACAGAAGATGGTGTTGAATTTCAGGATCCTAAAAACGGTGAACGTCATTATATTTCACCTGAAATTTCTATGAAAATTCAACAAAATATTGGTGCAGATATTATAATGGCATTTGATCAATGCTCACCATATCCTTGTGATTACGATTTTGCAAAATCTGCAATGGAACGAACTCACAGATGGCTTGAAAGATGCTTTAAAGCTAAAACTAATCCAAAGCAAGCTCTGTTTCCAATTGTACAGGGAGCATTTTTTGAGGATTTAAGAAAAGAAAGTGCAAAGGTTATTTCAGCATTTGATGCTGTGGGGTATGCAATAGGCGGCGTCAGTGTCGGAGAACCAAAAGATGTTCAAAAATATTTCACAGAGTTTACCGCACCTTTACTTCCGGAAAATAAACCAAGATATTTAATGGGCGTGGGAACTCCGGAAGATTTGCTTGATGGTATAAAGGCCGGAATTGATATGTTTGATTGTGTTCTTCCTACAAGAAACGCAAGGCACGGCTCTTTCTTTACCTGGGAGGGTAAATCTAATATTAAAAATAAAAAATATGAAGATGACAGCAAGCCTCTTGTTGAAGGATGTGACTGTTATGCCTGCAAAAATCACTCAAGGGCATACATCAGACATCTTTGGAAATGTCAGGAAGCAACTGCTTCAACCTTATTATCCATTCATAATATAAGATTTTTGTTAAACTTTGTAAAACTATGCAGACAGGCAATTTTAGAAGACAGATTTGAAGAATTTTATAACGAACATTATCCGAAATTAACCTAATTTGGCAATTTTAATTCCGAAAATTTCCTCCAAATCTAATCTGTTTAATGTTTCAGCGATGACTGTATCTGCTCCTATATTGGCAAAATCGTTAAAATGTGGGAAACAACCAAGGACTTTTGCTCCTGTGTATTCTTTTATCAATTGAGGGAAGTATTTGTCTTCAATATTGGCAGACAAATCATCATATTCATTTACGATAACTCCCATAAACTGAAGTTTCTTTGTGTGTATGTAATTTATTCCGGATATTACATCATCAATGTTGTTTTGCTTTGGGTTTACTACAAGCACAACATGAACTCCAATAGTTTTTGCGATATCTGCTTCGGTTATTTTCTCGTCTACAGGAGTGGAAATACTGTTACAACCTTCTATTATGTGACATTCTGTCATTTGGGTGTTAATTTTATAGTCGTTGTATATTTTGTTTAGATCAATTTTTTTAATACCGGAGTTATAAGCTCCAATCAGCGGAGTAGCAGGGTTTTGAAGAGAATAAGTTGTTTGGGCTTTTATATTGTTATCAACCCTGTTTATTGTATAAACGTCGTTTGGGGCAGCTTCATTATTTTCTATATAGGCACCGGTTTGAACAGGTTTATAGTAACTAACAGCATATGAAAGGCTTTGCATAGTGCCTGCAAACCCTGAAGCAATAAGCGTCTTCCCGCAACCTTTCTTTAATCCGGCAATATATACACTCAACATAAGTTTATAATATCATGACTATTTATTGATTGCAAAATAAACTTCTTTAAGCCTTTTTTTGGTTATATGTGTATATAATTGTGTCGTTGCAACATCGCTATGTCCTAATAATTCTTGGACAACTCTTAAATCTGCCCCATTTTCTAACAAATGAGTTGCAAATGTATGTCTAAGAGTATGTGGGGAGATATGTTTATGGATTTTTTCTCCCTGCTTTCTTATAAAATTGTATACATCCTGTCTTGTTATTCTTTTACCGTTATCACGCAATAATAAATATTTTGTATCGGAAATTTTATTTTTTAAAATTATTAAATCTCGTTTTTTTAAATATTCATAAATTGCCGCTTGCGCTTTTTTGCCAAAAGGTATAACTCTTTCTTTTGAACCTTTACCATAGCACTGTATGTATTTTGATTTTATGTCTATGCTGTTTAGTGTTAAATTAACAAGTTCAGAAACTCTCAAACCGCAATCATACAACAATTCGACAATTAACAGTTCTGTGCTGTTCAATTCTTGTCTAAAAATAGTCTTTATTTCTTCAATAGTCATAACTTTAGGCAACTTTTTGGGGAGTTTTGGTTGTTCCAAAGTTTGAGCAGGATTTGTTTTTATGTATTCATTAGCACCAAGCCACCTGAAAAAACCTCTTATTGAAGCGATTTTTCTTACAACACTTCTCGGATTAAAGTTACGTTCTCGCAAATTCATAATATAAGAATTCATATGGGTTCTGACAATTTCATTTATATCAGAAATACCTTTCTCAAGGCAAAAATCAATAAAATCAGACAAATCACTTTTATAGGCCTCTACAGTGTTTATAGATAAACCCTTTTCGACATCAATGTATTCTAAGTATTCGGATAAGTACTGAATATCCATAACTTTTGCCTTTGTTATTTCATTTCTAAATTTGCAAGACGGAATAAATAATCGTCTTTTGTGCCGTTTTGAAAACCTTCCGGAATAAAATTACGTTTGAATCTTTCTATCGCATATCTATCTGTCATTCCGGAAATGTAGTCTGTTACGATTCTTTCAGCTTTATCTTCCGGGCATACATCTTTGAGCATATTCTTATATAAAAAGAATAATTCTCTTATGACATTTCTTGCTTTATTTTCTTCCAATTTTGCAGGAGAATCAATATAGACATTTTCAAACATCCATTTGCGCAGTTTGGTTGTGTATGCCCATCCTTCTTCGCTCATAGCTACATCTGCTTTCCCTTGAGAATTATAAACAATTTCAGAAATCATTTTATTTAATCTTTTGCTTTGATTTGAAGAGAAAAAGTCAATACAATCTTTAGGTAAATCACTTTCAGATATAACTCCTGCTCTGATAGAATCTTCTATATCATGATTTATATATGCAATTTTATCAGCGAGTTGAACGGCTTTTCCTTCAAGAGTAGTTGGCTCATATCCCCAGGTATGGGTTTTTATACCGTCTATTGTTTCTTGACAAAGGTTTAGATGCTCAAGTACTTCAACAACACGTACACTTTGTAAATTGTGGTGGAAACCACCGGGCAGTAACTCGTCAAGAACTCCTTCTCCACAATGCCCGAAAGGGGTGTGCCCCAAGTCATGTCCCAGAGCAATTGCCTCTGTTAAATCCTCATTTAAGTCTAAGGATCTGGAAATAGTTCTTGCGATTTGGGAGACTTCTAAAGTGTGTGTTAAGCGAGTTCTGAAATGATCATCAAAAGGAGATAAAAATACTTGAGTTTTATGTTTTAATCTTCGGAAAGCCTTTGAATGCAGTATTCTGTCACGATCTCTTTGAAAATCTGTTCTAAATTCGCTTTGTTCTTCCGGAAGTTTTCTGCCTTTTGATAGAGCCGATTTAGTTGCAAATTCGCTCAAATATTGTTCTTCACGTTTTTCGAGTTTCTCTCTTATTGTAATAGTCATATTCTCCCCTTTTTGTTTTATTTTAACAAAAAACATAACAAGGGTTATCCTATTTTTAAAGGATTTAATGATTTATTTATCAGAGTTTTTGTTCCAGTATTTTTGCAGCATGTTATTTGCGTAATTACCTATCTTATTTGTTATCCACATTGAAATTGCACCAAATGCCAAAGATTTGGAACCTGCAAATAATTTTGCATTACCGTATAGAGAAGTTCCTATACCAACAAGTGCAGGAATACCATATTTAAGTGCAACGTTTGTTCTTTCTTTATAGTCTTCTGCTTTTTCAAGGAAAAATCCCAATGTAAAGACGCCGGAAAGCATTGCCATAATATCTGTAGGAGCACTGCCAAGAATTAAATCTCTTAATTTGTTAACAAAATCTTCTGTTTCTTTTTTTATGGAACTATCAAGTGATTTTATTCCTATATTGAATGCTTTTTCAACTTCTTCATAATCTTTTTGTGGTAATACTTCTTTATAAATCTCAAGTAATTCCTGAATTTTCCCCTGTTTAAAATTTTTAAACTCTACCAATTCATTAAGGGTTTGAACAGTTTCCGCAGAAGAATCTTTGAACTTATTCTTTAATTCTCTGATGTTTTTAGTGATATATTTTTCTATTTCTGCAGCCTTTTCGCTTCCCTGAGATTTTTGCAGTTCTTTAAATCCAATTTTGATATTGCGTAAAAGCTGTAGTTTTTCGCTATCCTTGTAATCTACTTCTTTTGTTATTTCTATAATTTTCTTTTCCGCTTCTTCAAGCATATCGCTTCGTGAATAAGACAAATCATGTCTGTAACTGTTTATTTCTGACTGTATTTTTGTTTTCTTTGCAAGCATGGAATTTTCTGCTACAAAGGATTTCAATGTATCTTTAGATAAAAACCAGAAAAATCCTTTTTTATCAAATTCTCTTTCAGTATCAAGTGCCGCATGGAGTAATCTTTTAAATCTGGAGTTCACCTTTTGTGGTGAAAAATTCATTTTATACAGTCTTAAAATTTCACTGTTAGACTCTGTAATTTTTTCTAATAATTCGTATTTAGTCATTTCCTTTTTGTTTATTTTTATAACAGGAGGAAGTTTCATACTTAATATTCGGCCGTTTGCTTTATCTGTAACCGCTCCAATTTCTTTAAAAATCGATTCGGTATTTTTATACGAAGAAATAACAGTTTTTTTTGCTATTCGCATAAACATCTCTGTTATACCACTATGCAATTTTGATAAAATAGAAGAATTGCTCTTATTACACATTATTTTTTTTAGCGAGTAATCTTTGATTGTTGTGTAATTATTTATTGCTTCCGCTCTTTTAAGTATTGAATCTGTATTTCTTATGATAAATTCGTATGTTGATAAAACTTTTGGCGGAATATTGTTATTTAACTTAGATTTTTGGATTCTTTCTTCCAAAACATTTCTTAAAGCCTCTAAACCTTTACTTAACCCTTTCGGACCTCCTTTTAAAAAGAAAAATACTCCTGCGGCAGTTAAAATTGTTGCAGAAGCGATGGAAATTCCGATTGCCTTTGCATTGTGTGTTTTTCTTGCTTTTTCAGGTGTCATAATTTTTATTGAACCCAAAAGTGGTTTATCCTGAGGAAGATTTTGCGAAGTTATCCAATATCTCTCGGCAGAAGTATTTTGACTTACTTCTTCAAAAGAATTACGCCTGTTTTGTATTTCTACCGTTCCTACCGAATTTATCATAGCTTTGCCTTCAATTATAACAAAAAGTAGAAATGGAGAAAATTGCTATATATCAATGCTTTCTTAAGTTATATTACGATAATAATTCCCTGTCTATTTCTTTTGCGACTTCGAGGGCAGAAAATCTCTGTGATAATTTTTCTTTAACAAGTCCCAATTCATTGATCATATTATTTCGATATGTTTCATCATACAATATTTCTTCTATTTTCTGTGAAATATTTTTTGGATTGGCTTTATTTTCTATATATTCCGGAATTATAGATTTATCTTCAATTATATTTGGCAGGGAAACTCTTTTGATACATCTTACCATTAAATATATCAAGTAGAACAAATAAGGCCCTTTGTATGCAATAAGCATAGGTGTTTGATATAAACATGCTTCCAGTGCTACTGTTCCTGAAGCTAAAATTAATGCATCTGAGACACTTAATAAAGCTTGATTTTCACCCTTGATAACTTTTATATCATAATCTTTTAAAAATTTATTATAAGTGCTATCAGATAAATTTGGAGCCTGTGACATACAAAACTGAATTTCCGAATGTTTCTTTTTCAAAATATCAACAGATTTTTTAAAAGTATCCATCAGATACTTTAGTTCAAAAATTCTTGACCCAGGAAATACAGACACCAGCTTTTTTTTAGGATCTAAATTATGTTTTTTGAAAAATTCAGCTTTATTAGCCTTTGGAGGTAATTGTGCAATCAACGGGTGCCCGCAATAATGGACATTTATGCCGTATTCTTTATACATCGTTTCCTCAAAAGGAAAAATGCAAAGAACTTTATCAACATATTTTTTTATACGTTTTATTCTGTATTTTCTGCTTGCCCATACCTGTGGCGGAATGTAATAAAATACTTTTATACTTGCTTCTTTGAGAAATTTTGAAATTCCGAGATTAAAGCCGCCATAGTCAATCAATAATACCAAGTCAGGTTTATATTCGTTTTTTAAATAAGATACAAGTTTTTTACCAAGGTTTATATGATGAAATATTATTTTAGGAGAAAGTCCGACAGCAGACAGGTTTTTTATATGCTCAAAAAGTTTAACACCCTGAGCTTTCATATTATCTCCGCCAATACCTTCTATAATATATTCAGAACTAATTTTTTTTAGTTCTTTTACGACATTAGAAGCATGGATATCTCCGGAATATTCACCTGTTACAATAAATATTTTTTTCATTAAACCGCCATTATTACGATATTATGGTTATTTGCGTATTCAATAACTTTTTCCTGATCAACAATAATTGTTTCATTTGCTTCAACAGCAATTAATGCAGCCTGTTTATGTGACATTGTTCTCAATGTACGCATTCCTATAGCAGGAATATCAAATCGCTTATCTTGCTTAGGCTTTGCAACTTTAACAACTACAGCACCTTTTTTTGCTAATTTTGCACCACGTTTTATACATACGTCGGTTCCCTCAATTGCTTCAACAGCCATAATCATCTTATCTTTAATAACAACAGATTGTCCGACATCTAATTTACCCATTTCTTTTGCAAGCCAGAATCCGTAGTTTACATCATCCATTTGTTCTTTTGTCGGTTTATGTTTACCCAAAACTCCTGCAGGAATCATTAAATTTTTAATAAATATTGTTTGATCAAGAACTTCTACGCCAATCTTAGCAAGCTCATCGACAATCAATAACATAACCTGATCATCATTTAAACGAGTTGCTTCTTTTACAAGATCTATTGCTCGTTTGTCAAATTTATGTAACTGGAGCAAAACTTTTTTATGAACTTTCCCCAAAAAAGTCAATTGCTTTATTTCTTCATCTTTAAGAATTTTTTCTATCTTGTTAACTTCTCCCGGATGGCAGGAATATATTTTCGAACAGTATTTTTTTAGTTCTCTTACGTTATCTTTAGCCAATGAAATACATACAACTTCAAAACCGTTTTCTTTTGCATATTGAGCCATTCTTATAGGTAATATGCCATCGCCGGCAATTAGTCCTTGTTTATTTTCTAATGTTAATGTCACAACTAGATCCCTCTTAATTTCTTAATGAATAAATTTTTTCCACTTCTTCTTCCGGTAATATTTTAGCACCTCCAAGAATTTTTGAAAAGAGCAGAGTTTTTGCATAATTTTCACAAATTTCCAGTTTAAAAAATGCACTTTTTAAATCTTTTGCACCTACGATCACCCCATGATTTTTCATCAGAATTACATCATGTGATTTAAAATAAACTGAGGTGTTTTTTACCAAATCTTTGGATCCCGGTATTGCATAGTCAGCTATAGGAATTTCTCCAAAAGTATAAATTATATCAGGTAAAATATTTTTATCAGGTGTGACGCCAGAAACTGCAAATGCTGTAAGACATGGACTGTGAAAATGTAATATTGCGTTAATATCTTCACGTTGCCTGTAAAATTCCAGATGTAAATACATTTCACTTGAAGGGCATTTTTTTCCGTCTGATATATTTCCATTAAAATCAATTTCGCAAATATCATCCTCGCTTAAAAATCCATTTGCGGCTCCTGTTGAGGTTATAAAAATTTTATCACCTCTCCTGCAGGACATATTACCTGATAAGCCCGGAGTATAACCTCTTTCTCCCGACAGAGAACCACATTCTATTATTTCTTTTTTTAAATCTTTATACATTTATTCTATAGTTTCCTTATCAGGATCTTCTATTTCTATAACCTGTGCGTATTGCAAAACCTGAGGTTTTACAGGAGTTCTGTTAAATAATCCCTTTTCTTCTTGATATGTTTCTTTGTTTGAACCTATGAATGCAATTTCTGCTTCTTTTTTATTTTCATGTTGCCCAATTTTTTCAGGATTTTTTATTGTCATTTTGTCGTAATATATATTCGTACCTCTTGAATTAAATGCAATATTAACACCTAAATAAGTTACTTCTCTTATAAAATCGTATCCTAAAATTACTTTTAAGTCATCAGGTCCGATAGAAACGAGGAAGGC
The DNA here is from genome assembly GCA_902766395.1 of uncultured bacterium. Lineage (GTDB taxonomy): Bacteria > Cyanobacteriota > Vampirovibrionia > Gastranaerophilales > Gastranaerophilaceae > Zag111. The sequence goes on along the minus strand of CACXDL010000054.1, from coordinate 42,119 downwards.
ATTTTCCTGAAACATTTTTCTATTTGGTGCATCATTAGATAAATTGACATATCCTGACCAACCGACAGACAAGTATTTATTAATCCTGAGTGCTTCAGACAAGTATACACTGTGCTTACCATATCGGTATGCATCGTATCTCGGCATTGGTGTCAGATCTTGGTATGCAGTTGCATAGTATGCCACATTTTGCATCCAATTTTTATATTGTGTTGTTAAACTAGGCCCTATACGACCAATAAATTGTGTATCTCCTGTTCCATATAAAGCAGCAGACCCCTGCATTACTAAAGATAAATTTGCTCTGATTCTGTCTTTATTGTTTTCGTATTTGTAAAGTGTTTGGGCTATTTGAGCCATATATCTTGTTCTTGTTGTTGACATTTTGGATGCGTTTTTAAATTTTTTGCCATCACTGTCTATGTCGTCTTCATGCATAAAACCAAAACCGATTCTCTGTTGGAATGTCATATCCATATTTTTACCAAGGAAATTTTTAAACGGATAGGCTTTATCATAGTATAATTCGGTCATGTATTTAGCCATTCTTCCACCCAAAAACCATTCATCTGTGTAAGAATTTGCGGCATAAATCAAATACAAGTTGTTATCTAATCTTTGTTTACCTCTTGCAAAGAAAATGCTATTAGCTGATACATATCCTAATTCAGTTCGGTTATGGGTGTTGGTGTATTTAAGATATCCTCCAAGACCGAACTTGCCGTGATTGTAATCCAGTAATGGAACGGCTTTCATTACTCCCCCAAAAGGACTTCCAAAAGTTACACCGGGTCCGATGAACATACCTATCTTTGGTCTTGAACCAAGTTCAGGGTAATTAGCTTCAAAATATGTTCTTTCTTTATCCATATAAGCTTTCATATGCTTTATTCTAAAGAAATATTTGTCTTTGTGATAAAATCTGGCATTTTTAATTTTAATAATATCGTGATCTTTTCTTGCATCAACTTCTATTTCTTCAACCTTTACATTCATATTATTTCCTTCAGGTTTACCGAAGAATAGTTCTTGAGCATCTTTGTCTACAACAATATCCTTAAATCTTGGTCCGGCAACTGAAGACTCAATGCGAGTTATAGAATCTTTATCAGAGTGTATAAGACCATTTTTCAATATCAGCAAGCCCTCTTTTTGAACGGCATTTTCTGCTTTTGTATACATATCTTCAAGAGCTGTATTCATTTTATCCAAAAACATTGTTTCTTCATTCATATCAACTTCAAAATAATCAGATTTTGTCGGAACTCCGTCCTTGATGATAATTACGTTGCCAAAAGCTTTTAGTATATTTGAGTCTTCATTATATGTCATCTTATCGGCAATAACAGTTGTGTTTTGAGGAGGTATAACAAGCTTTGGTCTTCCTGTTGCAATCATATCTCCTGTTTCATCGTCAAAACTTACTTCTGCTGAATCCAAAACAAGTTGTTTTTCTGTAACTTCTTTATTAATTCCTCCTTCTAGGGATAATTCGTCTCCTGATAATGAAGCATTTGTCTGGTCTTCAATTTCTTTTGCAATTTCATCTTTTTCTGTTTCTTCGGAGATTTGAACTTCTTGTTTCTTATCCCAAAATTTTAGCTTGTTAGATATAGCATTAATTTTATCGTTATTTTTCGGCTTAATTTTTCTTCTGTATAAAGAATTTGAAATTCTTAAACGCATTTGTTGAAAAACCGGCATCTTGTATGGGTCTACAACTTCATATCCGTTACCAAAAGTGTTTTCTGTAGTTTGTGTTTCATCATTTATTTCTTGAATATTTTCATTTGATGGACCTCTGAAAATAACATCCTCAGGATTAACCACTCTTGGATCAATCCCCTCTGATGCAAGGGATACGCCATTTAACAATGTTAATACAGATATTAAGATTATATATTTTTTCAAGAGTTATCTCCTTATATATAGTTCATCGGATTTGTAGGCTTTCCGTTTACACGAACCTCAAAATGACAATGGGGTCCGGTGCTGTATCCTGTTGATCCTTCCAAACCTATAGTTTGGCCTTTTTTTACATCTTGCCCGTTACTTACTTTTATTTGAGACATGTGTCCATACAAAGTGGTTATTGGCTTACCGTTAATAATGCCGTGGTCAAGTATTACAACTTTCCCGTATCCTCCGTACCATCCGGAATATATTACTCTTCCGTCATTAGATGCTTTTATAGCTCCGCGGTTTGGACCTCCTATATCAATTCCGGAATGGTAAATTCTGCTTTTGAAAATCGGGTGAATTCTATATCCAAACGGAGATGTGATAGGGCCTGATATCGGTTTAATAAAACCGGTTGAGGAAACTTTTACAGGTGTTGTTTGTCTTTTAGAATTTGATTTAGTAAGATTCGCAATCATGTTTTGTAAATTTGCAGATTGTCTTGCTAATTCTTTTTCCGTTTTTTCGTAATAAGCTTTATCTTTTTGTAAACGTTCTATCATTATTTTATTTGTTTGGATAGAGTTTTGTATTGTGATTCTTTGTGATTTGATTTCGCGAATGGAAGCTTCTATCATTCTCTTTTGTGACATTACCTGAATTTTTAAACGAGCAATTTCATCAGCTTTTGTTTTCATTCTCTGCATTTTTGCATAATCTTTTTGTATTAATATCCTTTCAAAATATATTGTATCCAGCAAAGAATTGATGTCTTTGGCAGATAGAATCATTTCAAACATGCCTCTGCGCTGGTGTTTATACATATCGTTTATTCTTGATTTCATTTCTTTGTCTATACGTTGAAATTCTGAAACTGCAGTACTTAACTGTGATTCCATTGATAACAAATTTGTTACAAGGTTGTTATATTTAACAGTATTTTCTTGAAGTTTTATATGTGCATTTTCAAGTTTTTGTTGGTTATTACTCAGTTTACTCTTTTCTTTTTTTAGACGTAAATCTGCCTGTTGTTTTTTTTGCTTAATTAGATTTCTTTGTTTGTTTGTTTGTTTCAAACGCTGATTTAAAGACTGTTCTGCTGCACAATAAGGAGTTTGCCATAGACCTATAACTCCTATAACTATCCAGCTTATAAAAAAATATTTTAGTATGTTTTTTATTTTCATAATACGATATTTATCTAAAAAGTAACGGTAGCATCATTAAACCTACTGTCCAGGCAATAAATGTTAACGCTATAACTGCAACAATGGCTTTTTGATGTTTTCTGAAAAATTCCATAATTTCTCCCCTGTTTATTGACATTCTACTATCAAAAAAAAGTTTGTGCAAGAATTTTCGTTTTTGTTTGTATAGATTGAAACAAATATTAAAAAATGAACATTTTAAATTTTTAATCGTTATAATCATGCAAGAGGTTAAATTATGAAAGAAAAATGTACTAAATATGAATCATTATTTATTTTTCGCTCGAATGAAGAGTTAGAAAAGCACATTAACGAGTGTGAAGAATGTGCGAAAGAAGATTTGAAAATGAAAAAAATTTCTGCTCTTATAAGTGAAGTCCGTGGACATTACATAAATAAGAGAAGAAATTTTGCAAAACTCAAGGCTGCATGTATTATTTTTGTATTTTTATTTTGCGGAGCAGCATTTGGTGTTATTAGTATGAATACTGATGTTTCCGACACCATAAAATACGGAACAACATTGAGTGCGGAAGATTTAGGGTTCCCTGTGGATTCATACGGTTTGATAATGGTAGAATAAATGGATTTTGAAAAAATAATACAAACAAATAAACAAAATATTAAAAATATTATAAGACTTATCACAAAGGAAGAAAATGAAGATATTGAGCAGGAAGTCTATCTTAAAATATGGAAGAATTCTGACAAATATAAAGAAAAAGGTTCCATAAAGAGTTGGATATCTGCGATTGCACGAAATACTTCTCTGGATTATTTGAAATCAGCTTATCACCGAGTCTTTATGAATTCTGAATCGGATGAATATGTTATTTCTGGAATAAAAGATAAAAAAGATACTCCGGAAAAAAATGTTATAAATCTGGAAAGACAAAAAAAAATAATAAGAGCCATAGACAGTTTAAAACCAAAATTTAAAGAAGTGATAATGCTATGTGAAATAGAAGGTTATTCATACGAACAATGTGCAAAAAAATTAAGGTGTCCTATGGGAACGGTAAAATCCAGAATTTATAACGCAAAGAAAGAATTAAGTATAAAATTAGAAGATTTACTATAAAAAGAAAGGATCCAAGATGAAAAAAGTATTAACATTACTGGTAATTGGCCTAGTACTTGGAGCAGGGAGTTATTATTCTGCTGCAAATGCGATGCCTCCTCCAAACGAACAAGCAAAACAACAGTTCGAAAAACGTTTAAATCTGACTGAAAAGCAAAAAGAAAAAGCAAAATCAATTCATCAGAAAGGGCTCGAAAAAATGAAGCCTGTTATGTCAGAAATTGGCAAAAAGCGAAAAGAGTTAAAAGCTCTTAAAGAATCGGATGATCCGGCTAAAGGAGAAAAAATTTCTCAGAAAAAAGAAGAGTTAAAAAAACTGAATGAAAAAGCTCACAAAATAAGAAAGAAAAACAGTAAAGATTTCGAAAAAATTCTTACAAAAGACCAGAAAAAAGAATTAGAGAAAATGAAGGCTGAAGGTAGAGCAAAGTTTCACAAAAAGCACCCTCCAAAACCGCCATTTAACATGTTTGACGGTGATGGCTTTTGGAATAAAAAAGGACTATTCCCACCACCACCTCCTCCTAAAGAAGAAAAATAACATTATCAAAAAAATCGTTAGTACAAACTAACGATTTTTTATTTATTATTGTAAATATATTGTTAAATATTTATGGATATTTTATAATTCTTTTATAAATTGTTTAGTAAAGGAGAGAAAAAATGATTAAAAAATTAACATCACTAATGGTAATGTTATTTGTATTTGGTATTACGCCAGCATTTGCAAGTGAAGCTGATTTAGTTGTTCCGAGCATAAAATCCATTTCTCCTCTAAGTTATATATTATTACTTATTGGTCTGGGTATAGCTTTTGTCGGAGTGGCTTTTGGTGTATGGAAGTTTTGTGAAGTGAAAAAACTGGATGTTCATAAATCTATGAATACCGTAGGAAATACTATTTTTGAAACTTGTAAAACTTATTTGGTTCAGCAGGGAAAATTTTTGCTTGCATTGGAGATTATAATAGGTCTTTGTATAGCATTTTATTTTGGATTTCTCCAAAAAATGGGGTTAGGCGCGGTATTAACGATACTCGGCTGGTCTGTAATTGGTATTTTGGGTTCATATTCTGTTGCGTGGTTTGGTATCAGAATGAACACTTTGGCAAATGCAAGAACGGCATTTGTATCGCTAAAAGGCAATCCTTTGAATATTTTAAACATTCCTTTAAAAGCCGGAATGTCTATTGGGGTACTTTTAGTTTCTGTTGAATTAATAATGATGTTAATAATATTATTGTTTGTTCCCGGTGAAATTGCAGGAGCATGTTTTATCGGTTTTGCAATTGGAGAATCTCTTGGTGCATCTGCTCTTCGTGTTGCAGGTGGTATCTTTACTAAAATTGCAGATATCGGTTCTGATTTGATGAAAATTCAATTTGGTATAAAAGAAGATGATCCAAGAAACCCTGGTGTTATTGCGGATTGTACGGGTGATAATGCCGGCGATTCTATCGGACCGACAGCCGATGGATTTGAAACCTATGGTGTAACGGGTGTTGCTCTTGTAAGTTTTATTCTTCTTGCTGTTACCGGTCAGGCAAATCAAGTCTTTTTACTTGCCTGGATTTTTGTAATGAGATTTTTGATGATTTTAACATCAGTTGTTGCATATTGGATTAATGGATTTGCAGATAAAGCATATGCTGCAAAAACTGAAAAATTTGATTTTGAAGTTTCATTAACCCGTCTGGTATGGCTTACATCAATTTTGTCAATCGGTATGACATATGGTGTAAGTTACTGGATGTTGGGAGATTTAAACGGTACAAATTGTACATGGTTTATTCTCGCAACAATAATTTCTTGTGGTACCTTAGGTGCGGCATTGATTCCTGAATTTACGAAAATATTTACTTCTCCAAAAGCAAAACATACAGAAGAAGTTGTTACAGCTTCACGCGAAGGTGGATCTTCTTTAACAATACTTTCAGGTATTGTTTCCGGAAACTTTTCTGCGTTTTGGATTGGGGCAGTAATTGTTTTACTTATGGGGTTAGCGTATATCGCAAGTACAATGATACCTGAATCTTTGATGAGTTATTCATCTGTATTTGCATTTGGGCTTGTAGCTTTTGGTTTCTTGGGCATGGGGCCTGTAACCATTGCAGTTGACTCATATGGCCCTGTTACTGATAATGCGCAATCTGTTTATGAATTGTCATTAATTGAAGAAATCCCGAATATTGCAGAAGAAATCAAAAACGAATATGGATTTGAACCTGATTTTGCAAATGCAAAAAAATATTTGGAAGAAAATGATGGCGCAGGAAACACATTTAAAGCAACCTCAAAACCTGTATTGATAGGAACTGCTGTTGTTGGTGCAACAACTATGATTTTCTCTTTGATATTGGTTATTCAAAATACTTTAGGTATTGAGCCAGAAATGATATTAAACTTATTAAACCCATATACATTGTTAGGTTTGTTGATGGGTGGAGCAGTAATATTTTGGTTCAGCGGAGCTTCAATGCAGGCTGTTACAACGGGTGCATACAGAGCTGTTGAATATATCAAAGAGAATATAAAGCTTGGTGATGCGGATGAAAAAAGTGCAAATGTTGCAAACTCAAAAGAGGTTGTAAAAATTTGTACTCAATATGCTCAAAAAGGAATGATAAATATCTTTATTGCATTGTTTGCATTCGCTCTTGCTCTTGCTTGTTTGTCTGCTCCGGGAGATAAAACTCAACTTGCAGTTTCATTTTTTGTAAGTTACTTGATAGCAATTGCGATTTTTGGTTTGTTCCAGGCAGTATTCATGGCAAATGCCGGTGGATGCTGGGATAATGCAAAGAAAATTGTTGAAGTTGATTTGGCAGAAAAAGGTACTCCTTTACACGAAGCAACTGTTGTTGGTGATACTGTCGGGGATCCTTTCAAAGACACTTCTTCAGTTGCAATGAACCCTATTATCAAGTTCACGACGTTATTTGGATTGCTTGCGATGGAAATTGCGATAAATGAAAATTTCCGTCAAATAGCCCCATATGTCGGTGTTGTGTTCCTTGTAATTGCTTTGTATTTTGTTTATCGTTCTTTCTACGAAATGAGAATTCCGAAGGGTAAATAAAATCAAAACGATAATTCATTGGTGGTACTTGGCATTAGTTAAGTACCGCCTTAATATTTCTTAAAATCATTAAAGATTTTTAGTTTTATTCCGTAATGTTATCTGTACAGGTTAGAAATAAGGAGTAAAATATGGGCAATATAGGTAAAGTTAGTCAAGGAGATTCAATTCAGCAAACAACCAGATTTGAAGAATTTGACAAGGTCAGGAAATCAAAAAAGGTACATAATGCGGTTGCGAAAAGTATTAGGAATAAAAGAAAATCAAATGCTCAGATTAAGGAAATGGAAGCCCAATTGACAAAAGAGCAGAAAGAGCAATTGAAAGAATTAGAACAACAGATGGCAGATGTCGAAGCCGCAAAGGATAGTGCCGTAATACGTGAGTTAAAACCGTTCTGGATGAAATAACACAGATTTATACAATCAGTTTAAAGAGGTAACATAAGTTTACCTCTTTATTTTGTGGCAAAAAATAAAATTTTGATGTTTTGATATTACAAAACTTAAAAAAAACTTGAGGTTCATGCTGTTGAGTTTTATAATGTTTTTACCAAGTGGTGTAAGTGGAAAGGATTTTTAAAGAATGGCTTTTATTGAAGAAAAGACTTATGCAGAGTTAGAACGTGCGATAAGTCCTAATCATGACATCAAATTGTTTGCAGGTCGCTCAAATCCTGCGTTGGCACAAGAAATTGCCACAGAATTAGGTACATCTGTAGGTCCTATGGTTGTGAAAAATTTCTCAGATGGGGAAATTTATGTTCAGGTAAAAGAGAGCGTAAGGGGGGATGATGTATTTATTATTCAACCTATTTGTAATCCTGTTAATGAGAACCTGATGGAATTATTAATTATAATAGATGCATTCAAAAGAGCCAGCGCAAAATCTATCACCGCAGTAATACCATACTATGGTTATGCCAGACAAGACAGAAAAACTTCAGGTCGTGAAGCAATTACGGCAAAACTTGTTGCGGACTTATTGACAACAGCCGGAACGGACAGAGTTTTGGCAATGGATTTGCACACAGGTCAAATTCAGGGATTTTTTAATATTCTTGTTGATCACATTTTTGCCGCACCTATTTTAACAAATTATATTAAAAGCTTAAATATAAATCCTGATGAAATGGTTGCAGTTTCTCCTGATATGGGTGGAGCAAACAGAACAAGATATTTTGCAAAAAGATTAGATTGCCCTATTGCGATTATTGATAAAAGACGAGACAAACACAATGAAGCTATTGCAACAAACGTAATAGGCGACGTTGAAGGTAAAGTTTGTCTTATGTTTGATGATATTATTGATACAGCAGGAACTATCTGCGAAGCCGCAAAACTTTTGAAATCAAAAGGTGCGAAAGAAATCTATGTTGGAGCAACACACCCTGTATTTTCAGGCCCAGCGATTGAAAGATTAGGCTCTGCGCCGATTACAGAATGCATTGTAACAAACACTATTCCTTTAGATATGAGTAAAATGCCTTCTAATATCAAACAAATTTCAGTAGCTCCGTTGTTAGCGCAGGCAATTTCCAGAATTCATGATGATGAATCAGTGAGTTCTTTATTTGGATTTGAAAAAGAAATGAAGGTTTAGTAATTTTATAGTTTTTAAAGCAAATCTCAGCCCCGACCCTTGTCGGGTCATTGCGCCTCTGCTCGGGCTAAAAAAAAAGCCGTTTCAAAGAACGGCTACCAGACTTGGGGAGGAGGTATGAAAAACTTTCGTTTTTCATATCTATATAATTGATATCGGTATGTATTTTTTTTTATTTAATAATTTTTTTAAATCTACTCCATTTGTATGAGATAAATAATAAAATATTCTCTTTACAAGCCTGTTGTTATGGTATAAGATAGTCCTGTAATACAGAGTTTAAGAGGTGTTTTATGGTGGAAAATATTTGGGACAAATATGCAAAAGTTTTGGTGGATTATTCCACAAATGTGCAAAAAGGTGAATTAGTAGTAATTTCAACTCAATCTATATATGCTAAAGATCTGGTAAAAGCTGTATACAAGCGTGTTTTGGAAAAAGGGGGTAATCCTGTTTTACGTACAGGCTTTGGAGATATTGCGGAAATTTTTATGAAATATGCTAGTGATGAGCAGCTTGATTATGTTGATCCAATGACGCAATTAGAGTATGAAAAAGCAGATGTATTTATTTCATTGGGTGCGCCGTTAAATACAAAAGCAATGGCTGGAGCAGATTTAAATAAAATGGCAAGACGCGGGAAAGCAACAAAGCCATTATCTGAAAAAATGCTAAAAAGATCTGCAGATGGGGATTTAAAATGGGTTATTGCAGATGTACCAACACATGCTCTTGCGCAAGAAGCTAAAATGTCTTTAGATGATTATACCGAATTTTTAATAAAATCATGCTATTTGGATTTAGATGATCCTGTTAACAAATTAAAAACTTTAGACCAACAGCAAACAAAATGGGCAAATTATCTTAACGGCGTAAAAAAATTACATATTGTCGGAGACAAAACAGATATTACTTTTAATGTAGAAGGCAGAAAATGGATAAGCTGCTCAGGTTTGAATAACTATCCTGACGGTGAAGTATTTACTTCCCCTGTTGAAGATGGTATAAATGGCGAAATTTATTTTGATTTCCCGCAAAATTACAGAGGAAACAGTGCTCATGATGTTCATTTGTGGATAGAAAACGGTTTAGTTGTTAAAGCTGAAGCCTCTCAGGGACAAGATTTCTTAAATGCAATGATAAATATGGATGAAGGCTCTCACGGTATCGGTGAAATTGCTTTTGGCACAAATGAAGAAATTCAGGATGTAACAGGCAATATATTATTTGATGAAAAAATTGGTGGAGCGATTCATATGGCAGTCGGAGCATCATATCCTGAAACAGGCGGAAAAAATGTATCAGGTCTGCACTGGGATATGATAAAAAATATGAAAAACGGCTCAAAAGTTTATGCTGATGATATACTGATTTACGAAAATGGGAAATTTTTAATTTAAAAAAAGCGGCTAAGAGCCGCTTTTTTTTATGAATAAAGTTCTGAACTAAGATATCGCTCGCCACAATCGGGTAAAATTGCGATAATTAACTTATCTTTGTTTTCTTCTTTTTGAGAAAGTTTTATTGCCGCCCAGACATTAGCCCCTCCGGAAAAACCGGCAAGAATACCTTCTTTAGTTGTAAGGTTCCTGGCAGTTAATATTGCGTCTTCGTTTTTGATAGGAATAATTTGGTCAACATATTCATCTGAATAGTTTTTGGGCTTGAAATTTGCTCCAATTCCCTGAATTTTATGCGGACCTGCTTGTTTCCCTTCAAGGACTTGAGAATCAAAAGGTTCAACTGCGACAGCTTTTATTTTTTTATTTTTTTCCTTTAATTTTTTTGAAGTCCCTGAAATTGTTCCTCCTGTCCCAACCCCTGCAACTATAATATCAACTTTCCCGTCTGTATCAGACCAAATTTCTTCTGCTGTATTCAGGTAATGTGCTTTTGGATTTGAAGGGTTATCAAATTGAGATGGGATAAAGGAGTTAGGATATTTTTTGTGAAGTTCATTTGCTTTATCGACAGCACCTTTCATTCCTAAAGAACCTGAAGTTAAAACTAATTCTGCACCATAAGCTAACATTAATTTTCTTCGTTCTAAAGACATTGTCTCCGGCATTGCAATAATTAATTTATAGCCTCGTACTGCACAAATCATTGCAAGACCTATACCTGTATTCCCGCTTGTAGGTTCGATAATTACAGTATCTTTATTGATTTTACCTGCTTCTTCCGCATCAAGAATCATCTGTAAGGCTGCCCTGTCTTTAATTGAATTCGCGGGGTTAAAATATTCCAGTTTTAATGCGATTTTAGCATAACCGTTATTTAATTTATTTAGATATACAAGGGGGGTATTTCCTATTGTTTGGGTTAAATCGTTTGCAATTTTCATATAATCTCTCCTTTATTTGTAAATAATTATACTTTATTATTCGGATTATGTTAATATTTCAATATGAATTTATGTGTTTTTCAAGGGACATTTAATCCTATTCACAATGCTCATTTGCGAGTTGCCAATTATGTTGCGGATAAATATGATTTTGACAAATTTTTATTTATACCGGCTTACGAACCTCCTCATAAAGAATGTGATTTAAATATGTCTATCCACAGGTTTAATATGGTAAAACTTGCGATTTCAGGAAATGAAAAATTTGAGTTATCTGATATAGAATACAAAAGGAGAGGAAAATCGTATACATATATAACAATTTGTGAATTGTATGATAAATACAAAATCTCAGGAAAAATAAATTTCATAATCGGTACAGATGCATTTAGAAATATTGAAAAATGGTATGAAACAGATAAACTGAAAGAACTGGTTAAATTTATAGTTTTTGAAAGAGAAAATAAATTCAATTCAACGGATTTAGTTTATTTAAAAGAAAAAGGGTATGATTATATTATTGAATCTCTGCCATTTGAAAATATTTCATCCACGGATTTACGGAATAAAATTAAATATGGAGAACCTTTATCAGATTACGTTACAAAAGAAGTAGAGGAATATATTATAAAAAATGAATTATACAAAAATTAGTAATGACGATTTATTAAATTGGTTAAAAACAAATTTAAGCGAAAAAAGATTTCAGCATTCAATAGGAACTGCAGAAACAGCAAGAGATTTAGGAATAAAATTCGGGCTGGATTCTGAGAAATTGTATATTGCAGGACTTTTGCATGATTGTGCAAAATGTTTTCCTAATGAAAAGTTAAAAGAAATTATTGATAATTATTTAGATATTGAAGAAGCAGAAATTATAAGTTATAAAACATGGCATGCTCCTGTTAGTGCTTATATCGCACAAAAAGAATTCGGAGTCGAAGATGAAGAGATTTTATCTTCAATAAGATGGCATACTATAGGCAAAATGAATATGACAGATTTTGAAAAAATAGTGTTTCTGGCAGATAAAATTGAACCAAAAACCAGAGAGCAGAGTTATATTGACCTGATTGCACCATATATAAAAGAAAAAGACGGTTTGAATAAGGCACTATTGGCTTCTTATAAAGAGACAATTATGAGTTTAGTTAAAAGAGATCTGAAAATTTGCTTTGCGACTATTGAAATATATAATAAACTCGAAGAACGTTTAAATGTTAACTAACTTAATATATTATAATAATAATGAGCTTTTTATGATAGAATTTTTCTGTAGCATGAGAGGGTGTATATGGAAATAGTTGAAATCAGAAATAATTTGGTAAAAATATCATATGAAAAAGGTGAAAATCCGATTTTAGGAAAATTTGTTACCATTGCATCTGAAGAAAAATCTTATGTTGCTCAATTTGTAAATATTAAGGTTGATTTGAGTGGGAATTTCGCAATCGCCAGATTATTATTTGTTTTTTCCAAAGAGGGCATTGTTGATGTTTATGATGGTTCTGCTCCGGATATAGAATCCAAAATAGCCCCTCTTGATGTAAATGAACTGTTGAATTTATTACCGGTAAGTCTCCCAATAAAAATAGGAACTATAACCAGACAAAATGAAGTGTTACAAATTGACACTTCTGTCTTTGAACATAATTTGGTGATATTCTCCGAGAAAAAAAATGAATCTGCAACGCTTGTATCGAATCTGGTCAGACAATTATTTCAAATGAAAGAAAAAAGTGTAATTATTGATACAACAGGGGCTTTTTCATCTTTTTCATGTATAAAACTTCAGGAAAATTTTAAATTACCTCTAAATTCTGAAATGATAGATTTTATTTTTGAAAGTGAACTTTCCGGTGTTGAATCTCATACAAAAGCTGTGATACAAGATATTTTTTCTGATGTGTCTCAGTATATTAAAACTTTGGATAACGAATTTTTACCGATAGAAAATTTGATTGATGTAGTTGCATCTCAGTATAAAGAAACTCAGATGCCGGAACTTGCGCTATTAAAAAATAAGCTATTGAAATATAAAGATGCAAACATATTTGCAAGTGATGTAAGCGAATTAGAAGCTTTGAAAAACGCTTTGATGCAAAGGAATGCATCAATTATTGATTTAAAAGATGTAGGGGATAAGTTACAAAAGTATGTTATTTCATATATTCATCAGGTAATAAACAATTTTGAAAATTATACTTGTTTATTTATATATTTAAATGATGATAATTCTGATAAAAAGCTTTTGAAAAAATTATTAAATAACAAGCACGTATTATCGGTTGTAATTGCCGGACATTCATATAAATATTCTCAAGAATTAAAAGAATACGCGCAGAATATGATACTTTTTGCTCCTCAAACAATTCAACATGATTTTGCGGCATATAATACATTTCTCAGCAAGCTTTCAGATGGGGAATGTATTGTCTATGGCCAATTAACTCAAAACATTCCGTTTATAATTGATGTTGAAGAATTAGATCTTGATTTAACACAAGAAGATGTTTTTGGAGAAGAAGAAAAAACTTCAGATAATTTTGAAATTATGCTTAATGATCAGGTTTCAGAAAATGATAGTGCCCCAAAAACAGAGATTATTACTCCGACTCTTACAAAGGAGAATATTGATATAATTAATTCTATTCAGGAAAAAGATAATACATTCTATGTAGAAGATGAGCCAACAGATCTTTTGGATTCATCAAATGGTAATGAAGCAGAAGAGGTTTCATCTCCTGATGAAATTGAAAATATTCTTTCTGATGATGATTATGATTCAGAAGAATCAGAGTCTTTTTCTCAAAAATCAGAAGAAAACGCGGATTATACAGAATTAACAGATGAAGATTTGGATTTTATGGATGTTCCGAAATCGTCTGATGAAGAGGAGAGTGAAGAGGAACAAGATACATCCGCTAACTTAGATGATTTTGAAAAGTTTGATGCAGATGAATCTGCAGAGCAGCAAATGGTTCCCGTTTACCCTATAGAAGAAGATGAATATGAAGAAATATCTGACGAAGATATTGATTATGCAAAGGGAGATGTTGTAAATCATCCAAGATATGGGCAGGGAACAATAGAAAAAATAATAAAATATGGAAACAAGACTCTGTGTTCAATAAACTTTGAAAATGTCGGACGTCGTCTTTTAGATCCTTCTATTTCAGAATTTGAAAGAATTTAAAAATTGTGTAACAAAAAAATATTTTACGGTGTTTATTTTAAATATGAACACTGTTACTTTTACCTCTCAGTTTAAAAAAAATATGATTATTCAAACCCGCGATGGCAGTTCAAATTATTGTGATAAAACCGTTTCGGTTGTGGAATTAGACAGAAAAAATAATCACGATATAGATACAATGTTTGCAATCGGTGATAACTGGTCAAAGCAAGGTTTTAACTATGCTCAGAGTATTTTGATTTCCGCAATTTCTGATGAAGACGAAACAGATTGGACAGATAAATTAAAAGAACATTATATTGCAATGACATTGCAGGATGATAATTTTGAAAAACTTGACCCTAAAAAAGTTATAGGTTTATCTTTATTAAGTGAATATAATTATGATAATGAAATAAATTATTTGCAGGTAAAACCAACAAACAGTTATTCAAAAGTCGGGGAAAAAAGAAAATATAAAAAAATCGGCACAGCAATGTTAGATTATATGAAAAGTATTTCAGAGCAAAAACCGATTTTTGTAAATTCTGCTCTTGAAGCTGTAAATTTTTATACAATGAATGATTTTAAAAGGGTATCAGAAGAAGATCCGACAAAATTATACTATAACGTTTAGTTATTTCTTAAGTTGGATGCACCTTTAAGATATATAAAATCAGGTTTAAAATCTTGTTCACAATTAACAACGATCAAAATACGCAGGCACTTAGGTAAAGAATTTGGAACATCTAGTTCATGAAAACACATCATTGCAACATCATTCCATCCAAAATCTTTACGTGCGAATTTTGCCGGAAAATCTGCATTAAGATCTTTAGTTGTTGTAAAAATTGCGTGTGAAATATTTTCTTTTTTTATATTGTTTTCAGAGCACATTAAAGATAATAATTCAAGTGTTGCCTCTTTTATTGATTCATAAGAGTTATTTTCAACAGTTGTAGCCCCGCGTATACCTTTGCAAAACATTTTGATCTACCCCTTTTTTACTCCGTGATACCAATCCCGAGCCGGCATTTCACCTTTTCCCTCAGGTTTTACTTTAATTAAACGAAGTAAACCTTTTCCACAGGCAACATCTACCCCTTCCTTTGTGTGGGATATCACTTCGCCTGTTTTACCTTCACCATCGATTGGTATAGTTTCAATTACTTTTATAATTTTATCATTCATTACAAAATATGCACTTGGATTGCGACAAATACCTCTTACCAAATTGTGAATATCCGTATTTGTTTTGTTCCAATCTATTAAACATTCTTCTTTTGAGAGTTTGTTAGCCATACAAACCCCATCTTCACATTGTTTACATGGGGTGAGCCTGTTTTCTTTTAATCCGATTAGTGTTTGTTCTATCATTTGAGGAGATTTTTCTGCAATCTCATTCCAAAGTTGTTCGCAATTCATTGTGTCAGATATTGGGATAACAAGTTTTTGACAGATATCACCACAGTCAAGCCCTAATTCTGTAATCATCGTGCATATGCCGGTTTCCTTATCTCCATTTATAATCGCACGCTGAATAGGATTTGCGCCTCTGTATTTAGGTAATAATGAGGCATGAAGGTTGATTGTTTCATATTTTGGTACATCTAAAACCTCTTGTGATAAAATTTGACCAAATGCAAATGTCACAAAAAAATCCGGATTAAATTTCTTTAATTCCTCTATTATTTCCGGTTCTTTTCGTATTGATTTTGGCTGAAATACAGGGATATTATGCTCTTGAGCATATTTTTTTATGGGAGAAGCTTGTAATTTATGCCCTCTGCCTGCCGGTTTGTCCGGTTGTGTTACTACTGCACATACATCTATATTTTTTGAATTGTTTAAATAATCCAAAGATTTTAAACCTATGTCAGGAGTTCCGAAAAATACTATTTTTATCATATTTGTTCTTTTAACTCCGATTCATCCAATAACTTCTCAGGGTCAATATCCGGTAAATTATATTTTTTTAAAACCTCTTCAGTTTCAAATCTGTTCAAACAATGATCAATAAACAATATCCCGTCCAAGTGATCATTTTCATGTTGAATTGCTCTGGCTAAAAGATTTCCTCCCTTTACTTCCATTACAAAAGGTTTTCCGTGTTCATTTATTGCTTTTATCATGACATCTTTGTAACGGACAACATCTGAATATGCTTCAGGAAAACTTAAACAGCCTTCGTTACTTTTAATAGCACCAGATTTTTTTATAATTTTAGGATTTATAAATACCATTGGTTCCAGAGGTTCTTCTTTAGTTGAAGCATCTATTACAAATACTCTCAAGTTAACTCCTATTTGAGGAGCAGCCAATCCGACTCCATTCTGGGAATACATTGTATCAAACAAATCTCTGATCAAATCTGATATTTTTTTTGAGACTTTATGAACTTCTTTTGAAGGTTCTCTCAATGAAGGTTCACCGTATGTTAATACTCTTTTAATTGCCATTTGAACAACCTTTCTGCACTATTTGTATAATTATATGGTACAATAAATTGCTTATCATTGCAAATGATGTGGGACTGGAAATTAAGTTTAAAATGTGATATAATTGCGATGTTGTTAAGGAGTTTTAAAAGTGAAAAGATTGTTTGTTATTTTTGGTTTAATTTTATGTTTATTTTCTTTCAGTTCCGGAGTTGTTATTGCTCAGGAAACTATTCAGGATAAAGATTTAACTATTTCTAAAATAGGGATACTTGTTGGTAATAAGCAATATGAAACTGCTATGAAGCAATGTAATGAAGCTTTGAAAACATATCCGGAGGAATATTTTTTATATTATTGGAGAGCAGCGGTATACAATGCTCAGGGTAATAAAAAATTAGCACTAAAAGATTATAATAAAGCAATTTCGCTTGCACCTGATAATGCAAAACTCTATGTAATGAGAGGAATATGCAAATATAATCTAAAAGATGAGAAAGGCGCATTAGAAGATTACAATAAGGCCATTGAACTGGAAAAAAATAATAGTTCAGCATATTCCATGCGTGCAATGATAAAGCTTGACAATGGCGACTTTGATGGGGCGGACAAAGACCTCGAAAAGGCGAATTCTTTAATAAATTCGGATAACTCTGCAATTAAAAACCCTAAAAATGATGATAAAGAATAATTATACAGGTTCGTATTTTTTATTTATATGCAATTTTGTTATAAATTCTTTTTTTGTCATATTTAAAAAATCATTTAGCAAATATTTTAAAGAAGTTTTACTGCAAATTACAATCCCTTCTTTTAAATCTTGTCCGTCTTTCAGTGCAACCAGTGAATGCTTGATTCCGCAGCTGACTGATTTTTGATAGAGACCTATTGTCAGATAATCGTATCCAAAATTTTTGAATTCTTCTATTTTACGGTTAAATATATAATTATTTTTTAATCTGTTTGGTTTTGTATTTATGTATGAATGGGCAAAGTCAGTAAATTCCTTTGTAAAATTTGCTCCAAAATATTGTGAATTATTATAATTTTCAATTCGCATTTGTTTACCTCATATTTGTCTTTTGATATCTCATATATTTGTACACTTTCGCATACTTATTTAACTCTTGCTTTAGCCAATTCTTCCTGAATTATATTATTTACAATTCCAATTTTTTTGCGAAAATGCATGACTGATGCATAGTCTTGCAAACTTTCAGAATCTGTTGGCCGCCCAAGTTTCTTCATTAGTTTTGCAAACTTTAGATCTTGATTGTAGGCATGATCTTCCATTTGCATATTGTATTTTATATATTTTAAAAATGTTATTTTTTCTTTAAATGGCAGATCTTTTATAGCTTCTCTCGTTTTTTCGTCAGCAAGAAAAAGCATCTTCTTTGCTGAATTTGAAAACATCGCATCAGGATTATCAAATAATTTTTCGTAGATGCTGAAATATTCTTTATCAAAAATATTCAAATCATACATTCTTTTTGTATTTGAAATGTACCTCGGATTTAATAGATAATCTAAAACGTGAGTTGATTCATGCATAAATTCCGGTAAGTCGAGAATATTCATTTTTCTTTTTTTGCTCACCGGTATTTGTATAGAATAACCTAAAATTCGGTCACCCATATCTTCAATTTGCATGCCTCCGCCGAAATCTTCATAATCTTTTACTGGTAAAGGAACGATGTTGACATTCTTTCTCTCTGGTAGTGCCAAATTATATCGTTGTTTAATTGATCCAAGTCCGCATGAACCTTTTTTACCGTATAAATCCAGCACATTTTTGAAAACTTTGTCGTTTATTCGTTCTGCCAGTTTTGCCCTTGCTTCTGCTGTTCCCTTGGAAACAGAATAAGAAAACATTGTATTTGGAGATAGTTTTATCATAGTATTTCATATAAAAATTGTAAAAATATTTTTTGCCGGTAAATAATTATACAAGTTCACCATTTAGATACCAGGTTTTACAGCCCGTAATTTTTGCATTGACAAATTGTCCTGTTAAATCCTTATCATAGGGAATATGAACAATTTTATTATTACGTGTTCTGCCTGTAATAACATTTTTACCTTTGCGATTTTCAAAATTTTCAATTAAAACTTCCATAGTTCGTCCAACAAATTTTTTATTTGAAGAAAGACAGCATTTTCTGTTTTGTTCATTTAGTCTTGCAAGACGTTCAAATTTTGTATCTTCATCTATAAACTTATCAACCCAGCGTGCTGCAACTGTTTTTTCTCTTGGAGAATATGCTGCGGTATTTGAGTAATCTAAACCCAATTCTTCCATTGCAGTCAGAGTTTGCTGAAACTGTTCTTCTGTTTCTCCCGGAAAACCTGCAATAAAATCACTTGTTATTGTTACATCAGGTACCATTTCTCTTATTTTATTTGCAATTTTAAAATATGTTTCTCTGTCATAGCGTCTGTTCATCGCTTTTAAAACCGGTGTAGAACCTGATTGCATCGGAATATGAAAATATTCGCAAACTTTATCTAATTCAACAGCCGTTTTAATAAGTTCGTCTGTTATATCAGTCGGATAAGAAGTAACAAATCTAATTCTGAAGTTACCTTCTATAGCATTTACTTCTCTAAGCAAATCTGCGAGTCTGTATTTTTTATCTTTAAAATCTTTGCCGTAACTATCGACATTCTGACCTAGTAATGTAATTTCTTTAAAGCCGGAATTTAGTGCATCTTTTACTTCTTTTAGTATTGTCTCAGGAAGCCTTGAACGTTCTCTGCCTCTGGTGTATGGAACGATACAGTATGTACAGAAATTGTTACAGCCTTCTGTTATAGGTATCCAGGCATTAACTGATTTTACACGATTAATTTCAAATTTTATAGCTTCTTTATCTTCAGTTTGGTTTGTCTCTTCACATTCACATACTTTTTCGCCCTGATTAATTTTTTCAATAATTGCAGGGAGCGAATAAATTTTATGTGTTCCAAGAACAAAATCAACATAGTGTGCGCGTTTGAATATTTGTTGAGCCTTTTGTTGCGCTACACATCCGCAGAATCCTATCTTTAAATCAGGTCTGGATTTTTTCCATTTCCCCCATGTGCCAATTAAGCTGTATGCTTTGTCTTCACTAAGTTGTCTAATTGAGCAAGTATTAACCATCAATAAATCAGCTTCTTTGGGCTCAGAAGTTTCCTCATATCCAAAATTTGAGAGCATACCAAACATTCTTTCGGTATCTGATTTATTCATCTGGCAACCCATTGTTTCAATATAAACTTTTTTCATTTTTATCCCTTTTTATATTTCTGCTTTAATAATTGTAGCTAAAACATGATTTATATAAAAGTTTGAGTTTGTAAAAATAAATTAATCATGTACGGACAAGTTTTTTTTATGTAATAAAATATTTTCTATAGGAGAAAAATATGCCGCCAAGAGTAAAAGAAAAAAAACACGTTGATGAAACATTAATTCCTCAAAACATAGAAGCCGAAGAAGCAATCTTAGGTGCAATTCTTGTAAATCCTGGTTGTCTTGCTAAGGTTTCGGATTCTCTTGATGCGGGATGTTTTTACAAGCCGGCTCACAGATATATCTATGATGCAATGCTTCAACTATTTAATAATAACGATAATATTGATATTGTTTCCGTTTCAGACGTATTAAGTTATGCGGGGAAACTGGATGCTGTTGGAGGAAGAGCTTATATAAACGATTTGGCAGAGAACACAATTACGACTGCAAATGTTGCATATTATGCAAAGATTATAAAAGAAAAATCTATTAAACGTGCTTTAATAAGTGCCGGATCAGAAATTGTAAGTAAAGGTTACGACTTAGAACCAAGTGATGCATCTATTGAGCAAGCTGAAAAATTAATTTATGATATTAGTTCAAGTAAGGCCACTTCTGATTTAAGGCCTGTAAAAGATTTGGTGCTTGATGCTTGGAACAAAATTGAATACAGGTATAATCATAAAGATGAATTATCTGGCTTAAGAACCGGATTTAACGATTTAGATACATTATTAAACGGTTTAAATAAATCAGATTTAATTATTCTTGCTGCTCGTCCTGCGATGGGTAAAACGGCATTAGCGCTTAACATTGCTCAAAATGTCGCAGTAAAAGAGCAGGTTCCTGTTTGTATATTCTCACTCGAAATGTCGGCAAGCCAGTTAGTGCAGAGAATGTTATGTTCTTATGCGGAAATTGATGCTCAAAGGCTAAAAACAGGAAACATGCAGCAAAAAGATTTGGATAAACTTGCAATGGCTATGAATGATTTCAGCCAGGCCAAAATATATATCGATGATACCGGTGGTTGTACTTTGACAGATGTTAGAACGAAGTGCCGCCGTTTAAAATCTCAGGAAAAAGATTTGGGGCTTGTTGTAATCGACTATCTACAATTAATGGAAAGTTCAGGTTCAGAAGATCGCTTGCAGCAGATTTCTGCTATTTCAAGAGGTTTAAAAATTCTTGCAAAAGAACTTGATGTTCCTGTAATTGCGCTGTCTCAGTTATCTCGTGCTGTTGAATCAAGAAACGATAAACGACCAATGCTTTCTGATTTGAGAGAATCGGGTTCTATCGAGCAAGATGCTGATATTGTAATGTTTATTTATCGAGCTGATTATTATGCAAAAGCAGAAGAGTCTGAGGAAGAAGAAAGTATAAAAGCAAGTTCAAAAGGATTGTCAGAAATAATTATTGCAAAACACAGAAATGGTCCTGTTGATACTGTTAAGTTATTGTTCCAATCCAATATTACAAAATTCAAAAATCCACTTACAAACGATTCTTTTGATGCGTTTTAATCTTCGTTTACAAGTGTTTTAATTGTACAAACTGAAGGATCATTAATATATGTTTGCAGTTCCTTATTGAGATTTTGGATTTCGTCAGAATTTCCGGAATTAATGTTTTTCATTTTTTTAATAATTGATGCAAGTTTATCTTTAGAATACGCACATTTTATTTCCATAATGTCTTGTTGGGCTTCAGTACTATATATTGTGCTTTTTACTCTGCATTTACCATTTAACCATCCGAGAATTGTTTCAGTAGAACGTAAGTTCATGTTTGGTGAAAATGGATCATTGGAATCAATTTTGGTTTCATATACTTCTGAGTATGGGCTGCAGTTTTTCAAGTGCTGCAGATGAACAGGTGAATATGCTCCTGTTTGTGCTTTTACAACACAGGTACATAATATAGTCAAAATAAAAGTTATGGTTACCCTTTTCATGAAATCCTCTTTAGATATATTATACAATTTTTTTTGCATAATCAAAATTGTTAAGAATAACTGTTTATGTAATTGACGATTTTACCTAAATCTTTTTTCCAGGAGGTATTCCATTTTTTCAGAATAACATCTGCCGGAGAAATTCCCTTCATGGTATATTCTTTTATTGAATTCAAAAATGCTGCTTCGCCTGTTTGCGCATCTTTTAAAGATTTTTCCGCAATATTGATTATATCTTTTGCATAATCAAGGACTTTGCCTTTTTTTACTTTGGCGGACAGACCTTGTTTTGGAACATTGTATCTTAGTTCTGAATAATCCTTGTATTGCAGTGATTTAAGTAATTCTTCGCATTCATACATTGCGTTTTTTTCATAAAATATGCCCTTATAGATAGCTAACAATGCGTATTTTAAATCACCATAGACGCAATCGTGGTTTCTTATTTCAATAAAATTGCGCAATCTTACTTCCGGAAAGCATAGATTCGCCTGAAGTTCATAATCCTCAATTGATGCGTAGTGCCCTTCATAACCTGAATTCATGTATTCTTCAAAAGTTAAATCTCCATGAATTTCATGATTTATACCATCTTTTTCTATGTATATCATTGGGGTTTTTAAAATACAATCTATATAATCTTCAAAAGAGAATTCTTCGCTAATTTTTCCTGCAAATCCGCATCTGTCATTATCAGTATTTAGCCAGCTTAATGCTCGGAAAGATTTATAGCCGGTATCTACCCCTCCTCTTATCGGAGAATTGGCAAACATTGCCGTTATAAACGGTGTAAGTTTATTTGCCAGCTTGAACTTTCTCATTGCGTCTTCTTCTGATTTAAAATCAATACAGCACTGGATACCGGCAGTTTCTCTCATCATAACATCAGATAGTATACCCCAGAGATAATTTGCCATTATTTTATATCTTCTTTTTGGTATAAGGTGAATGTTTTTAAATGTTGAAAACGGAGAAATTCCGTATTCCAGCAGAGTTATATTCATTTCGTCTGAAATATCTTTTAGTTGTGTATCGATTTGGTCTATTTTTTCTTTTAATTCGAATATTGTTTTTTCAGGTTTTGCGCTAATTTCAATTTGAGCTCCCGGTTCAAGCGTAATAGTGTCATGCCCTTTTGCTAAGCCAATGATATTATCTTGATCAAGTATATGATCCCATCCGTTTAAATACGCAAAACGTTTTAAAAGGGTGCAAACTCCTTTATCCCCCCAGTAATCAACTGTCACATAAGAAGACTTATCTATTGGAATTCTTTCATACTCTAAACCGATTCTGAAATCTTCCGATGGTACAAACCCTTTTGTATAAAGCTTTAAAATATCACTTTTAGCCAAAACATTAACAGCTGATTTAAACATCTTCATCCCTTTATCAAACTAATATATCATAACAATACTTAAAATAACAAATAAAAGTTTATAAACATTAGTCTATGTGTGGTAATATTATTAGTAAGATGAATTACTTTGAACGGGCAAGATATTTTAAAACTAAAAAGCGTCTTGGACAAAATTTTTTAATAGATGGAGAAGTTATTGCAGATATTATTGATTTTGCAGATATTTCTTCTGAGGATGTAATTCTTGAAATAGGTCCGGGAGTTGGTTTTGTAACAGAACAATTGGTGAAGCACGCAAAAAAAGTTATAGCCGTTGAGCTGGATGAAGAAGCAATTAAAGAATTGCAAAAGCTTGATGCCCCAAATCTTGAAATTATACATAAAGATATACTAAAAACTGATATCTCAGAACTTTGTAATGAAAAAATAAAAGTAGTTGCAAATATACCTTATTATATTACCAGTCCTATTATTGCTCATTTGTTAGGAGAGGTTGATGATCTGGAAAATAAAAACAGGGCAAGTATAAAAAATATAATTCTCATGGTACAAGAAGAAGTTGCGCTAAGAATGTGTGCAAATCCTGAGGCCCCTGGAAAACAATACGGTTTACTGTCTATATTGTCTCAATTTTGGGCTGATGTAAAAATTTTACGCAAAGTCGGCCGAAAATGTTTTTACCCTGCTCCAAAAGTAAATTCTGCTCTTGTTAATCTGGAAGTAAAAACGGAACCGAAATTGAAATTAACTGATTATTCTCATTTCAGAAAAACTATAAAAGCTGCATTTGCTCACAGAAGAAAAAATTTAAAAAATTGCCTTTTAAGTGCGGGTTTTGAAAAAGAAACTGTATATAAAGTTCTTGGTCAAATGAATTTAGACGAAAATATCAGAGGCGAAAAATTATCAATCGATACATTTGGTATTTTGTCTGAGAGTTTGTTAAAAAATAAGTAGTATAAAGTTTTGTAAACTTGCGAAATCCTTATAAATAAAGGTTTTTTGTTTCTGTCTATAAAAATATTTAAACATTATTAAAGTTAAAATTAATAATGGTCGATAACACATGTAGTAAAAGGTTTTACATGAGAAAGGTTGACATGCAAATTTATAGTGTAAGAGGCAAACCAAGTTAATCTAAAAAGGTACTTATTAATAAAACTTTACATTCTGAAATCCCTGTTATATATAGGGTTTAGATATAAAGTATATAAAAAATAAATATCTTGTGTAAATTTGGAAACAATAAAAACGTTTATAAGTTTATAGTGAAAAAAATATAAGAGTATAAAATAGAAAGGATTAAAACATGGGAACAAACGGAAGTGGTGCAATCGACGCAATTAGAGCGGGATTAGTTACAAAGCTGCAAGAAGCACAAAGAACTGGTGATACAGCAAAAATTAATGAAGCAAAAGCTGCTCTTTTTGATTATGACCAGAAAAAAGCTGAAGAAGGCAAAGGTACCCGAGTAGAAAGCGGACCTCAGGGTGCAGATGATGCTGACAGAGCAAAAGCCTCAGCTGATGCTCAGAGCAAAGCTGTTCAGGAAGTGGCTGAGACAAAAGCTAAAGCAAAAGAACAAGAAGTAAAACCGGCTAAACCGGAAGATCCTGACCCTCAACGAGCACAAACTGTGCGCCAGCAAGATAAAATAGACACAAAAGGTGGTACTGTTCATGTAATTAATGGTGACACGGATCAGTTAAAGTACACCTTGAATGCTCCTAGAGATGAGGTTGATTATGATAAAAATAAACATACAAAAGCCGATGAAAAAGAAAGAATGGCTGTTTATTATGATGAAAAAACCGGAGAAAAAATAACAGACAAAGATAAACTTCGTGCAAAACGCAAAGAAATAAAAGCAGAGAAAAAACAAGCTAAAAAAGATGTTAAGGCTGCAAGAAAAGAACGAAGAGCTGCTATCAGAGAATTAAGACAGGCAGCAAAATCAGGCGATGCAGCAGCTATAGAAGCTGCAAATGCAAAAGTCGACGCAGCCGCATCTAAACATGCGCAAGCTGTTCAAGCCAGAGATAATTTAACTCAGGAATATGCGCAAGTAAAACAAGCAGATAAAGCTGCTCACGGTCATGGTCTTCGCGGTGACAAACAAGCGTATAACAAAAATCTTAAACGATATAATAATATCGCCGGAACCGAATTTGTTTTCTTTGACAGTACTAAAGAAGCAGAATTTTTGGCAAAACCGGAAAATGCTGGATTAAAAGGCAAAACAGCCAGTGTTTCCGATAAAGATTTTGAAGTCCTTGTAGATCTGTACAAAATGGGCGAAACCATGATGAGTAAAGCAAAAACTGAAGGCGAAAGACGACTAGCATCAGCAGTATGGGATAACTTCAAAAATATCTTCCCTAAAAATCCGGACGGAACAACTGATTTTACAAGAATTAATACCAGAGAAGCTCAAGATGCAATGATGAATTTGACTGGTGGCGATGGTAAACTTGATTTTACTGAGGCTGATATGCTTTCAAAAGAATTGGGTATATCTAAAAGACAGATAAGACATGCTTTTGAAACATTTGGTTTTGAAGCACCAAGTGATCTTGGCAAAAGAATCGTTAACGGTTTGAAATTGGCAGCTCCTGTAGCAGCTCTATCTCTTGGAGAATTCTTATTATCCAAAAATACAAGAACAGCATCTGGTCACGCAGATGGCCATGCTGAAGGTCATGATGCTCAAACTGCTATTGATGAACAAACTGATATTGCAAGAGCAGTTGCTGATGCAGAAGCAAACGTTCCCGGACAAAAATTCACCTGGGTTGATGCTGATGGTATAACACATAATGAAAGAATTCCTGGTCAAACAGCAACTGCTCACGATGAAGCTGTAGCTGAAGCTTATGCATACGCAGAAGCTCATGCTGAAGCACATGCATATGCCGATGTAAGTGTTGACGTAGCGGCAACAGCAATTGCAAAATTGTCCCCTGCAGCATTATGGGGTGCTCCTGCATTGGCTTTCCTTGCAGGGTTTATGAAGAAACCTGTAGAATCAAGTGCAACAATTAGTGGTGCGACAACCGAAAAAATGGCAAGATATGTTAATGTATTCAAGCATTGTAAAAATAAAAATATCGGTAACCAAATTGTTCAATACGCCGAAGGTCGCTTGACAGGAAATAAAGCCCTAGATGAAGCTCTTGTTGTAGCAGTATTAAATAATGATATCGGTATGCAAAATACAAATCCGACAACCAGAGAGTTAAGAAGTGCATTGGCTCACTTAGATCAAATTAAAGAAGCAATCGATAAGTTGAACGAGAAACCTCAGCCAACAACACCAACAGGTCCAACAGGACCTACTGGCCCAACCGGCCCAACCGGCCCTACCGGACCAACCGGACCTACTACACCGTCGTATTGCTATGATGTTCAAGAAGGTGCAACCGTAAAACCTAATACATACAAGGTTCAACCATATGATACAGTTGATACAATTCTAAAAGCAAAATATCCTGGTAAGAAATTATCTGACTTGAGAAAAGCATTCTTAGAAGCAAACCCTGCATTAAAAGATATCAACAGTATCAAACCGGGACAAGAATTTGTACTTCCAGATTTAGCAGATGGCACAAAACCTAAAATGGACGGACAGGTTCAAAAGGTCAGAGGCGGTCGTAAGATACGATTTACCCCATCCAAAATAGATCCGGTTACAGGAAAATTAACATATGATGTAGTTGACTGTAGCGATCCTAAAAACAAAAAAGTTATAAGCAGTGGTCATACGAGAGAAGAAGCTCAAGCTGAAGTTGACAGACGTTCAGCAGAAGCATCTAAAAAATAGAAAATAAAGAAAGACCCTGAGGCTTACTCCTCAGGGTCTTTCTTTTACTCCATATTCTACAGATTTTAAATTATTGCAAACCCAATAATTTTCTTCTTGATCAAAAGTACCATTTATCAGAAAATATGTTGATCCTGAACCTGTCATAATAGATTCAGGGTATCTTTTTTTTATATATTTTAATTCTTCATAATCATCAATTATTGCCCATTCCAAATCATTTTTATATTCATCTCTTGATAAATCTTTCTCTTTTAATGAAAACTTAGTATAGGCTTCTTTTGCCGAAATTCCGAGTTTTATGGGTTTAATAAGGCTCAAATTAAAATCTTTAAAAGGCAATTGTTCAATAATTTCTCCCCTTCCGCTTGATTTTATTTTTCCCCCTTTTAGACAAACATTCAGATCTGATCCCAGTTTTGCACATAATTTGTGTAATTGTTCGTCTGTAAGAATATTATTATATAATCTGTTCAAACCATACAAAGTTCCGGCGGCATCAGTGCTTCCTCCTGCCAAACCTGCTGATACAGGAATACTTTTATTTATATATATTTTTGTTTTAACATCTTTTTTATTAATTGATTCATAGAACATTTTTGCGGCTTTATAAACGAGATTTGTTTCATCATATGGGATTTCATTGCTATTCCCATTAAGATAAATACCAAAATCCTTACATAATTCTGTTTCAATCTCTAAATAATCAAAAAGATTAATTGTCTGCATTATGCTATCAATATTATGATAGCCATCAGGTCTTTTATTAATAATTTTTAGTGACAGATTAATTTTAGCCGGACATTGTACTGTTATATTTTTCATAAAAAAAATTATTGCACAAAAAGACGCCAAAGGAAATCCTTTGGCGTCTTTTAAAATCATATAAACATTATTCTTCTTCTTTTTTATCTTTTTGTTTATTTATAAGATCCTGTAGTTTATCTTTAATTTCTTCACCTTTTTTTTGCAATTCAGATACGGCATCATCTGCTTTTGATTGGATTTGTTTAGCTGTCTCATCAGCTCTTCTTGCGACATCTTTTGCAGTATCTGCAAGAATTTGTCTTGTTTCTTCGCCTGATTTAGGTGCTAATAAAATTCCCGCAACAGCGCCTATTGCTGCTCCTACTATAAAACCTCCGAAAAATTTTGATGCTGACATTGTTAATTCTCCTTTACTTGAATACTTACATTATTACATTATTTGTATTTTTAAATATTGCCTTATTTGCTATTTTTTCTTTTTCGAAAAAAGTGTATAAATGGCTAAGAATCCATTTATAAAACCACCCAAAATATTTCCTGAAATAGCTTTGGTTTTTGAAAATATGTTTTCAATTCCCAATTTTACGTTGCCTACACCTTCACCTGTGCTTTGAATGATTTCATTAAATGTTTTAATTGTTTTATTAAGTTCTTTCATTATAGGTTTAAGTTCTGTATTTATAAGAACTGTTGACTCATTTGCATTTTGGGCTAATTTTGATAAATCATAAATAAGCTTTGCAAGGAAACCCATTATGACGATAAGTGATATTCCGCCTGCTATTACCAAAAAAGCAAGTCCCTGATTTAGCAAGACCTGAGATGATTCAATATCCATTTATGACTCCTTTCTTAATAATCAAAATCGCTGTCATTAACGTTAGATTCAGAATCCTCAAGCTCTTTGGCTTTTTGCATTTTTCTTGATTTCAGCGAACTGTTTATTTTTCTGAACTGTCTTTCAAGTTTATATCTCATTAAATCTACTGATTCGAGTGCTTGTCTTTTCGCATCAATTATTTGAGGTGCGTGTTTTTCATATAAATCACAAGCCGCTTCTTTCAGTTCTTTTCTGGATTCTTCACCTGATTTTGGAGCAAATAAAACGCCTCCGATTATTCCTCCGACAACACCGGCTATTATACCCATTGTGAACGCAAATGTATCATTTTTCTTGCACATAGTTGTAAACCTCATATTCTAAAATAACAAAACCATTCTACCATATATAATCATATTTTTCAAGGATAAATTTGATTTT
Source organism: uncultured bacterium (assembly GCA_902766395.1). GTDB lineage: Bacteria > Cyanobacteriota > Vampirovibrionia > Gastranaerophilales > Gastranaerophilaceae > Zag111. Next base: position 12,848 of record CACXDL010000054.1, on the reverse strand, counting down.
TCAAATATAGTATGGGTTTTAGACATAAGGGTTTAAAACTTGCTTTTTTATTATTAGGATAATATAATTGTTTCATTAAAAGGACATAAAGAAAGAGTAATGAGCGACTCGGATTTTAGTATAATTACAATAAATTGGATTATCGTATTTCTATTATTATTTGTTAATGCGTTTTTTGTAGCCGCAGAGTTTGCAATAGTCAGAGCAAGAAAAGCAAAGATTGAGCAATTGACTAAAGAGGGAAATGTTGATGCAAAATTGGCTCTCAGAGCACTGGAAGATGTTAATTTCTTTATTGCTGCTGTTCAGGTGGGCGTGACAATAGCCAGTATTGGTATAGGTTGGTTTGGGTCTCCTACAATAGAAAAAATGTTAACGCCAATTGTAGCGGGTTTTCCTGAAGGCCATGCATACATTGCACACTTAATAGTGGCAATCATCGCATTTACAATAATAACATTTATCCATGTTTTGATAGGTGAACAAGTTCCAAAATGTGTTGCACTTCAGTATCCTGAAAAAATTACACTATATGTTGCAAAACCTATGGATGTATTTATGACTTTTTCTAAACCATTTGTATGGTTATTGAATAAATCTTGCAACGGAATCCTAAAAACCCTGAGAATTCCTGTAAATCCGTCTTTGAAAACCGTACATACAATTGATGACTTGGATTTATTGGTAGAAACGAGTTATGATGAAGGGGTGCTTAATGAAACAGAAAAAGATATGTTTCATAATATGGTTCAGTTTTCGGATTTGACGGCTCATGAAGTTATGACACCAAGAACTGATATGATTTGTGTTTCTATCAATACTCCGCTTGAAGAATTGAATAAAATTGCAACTGAAAATCAATATACAAGATATCCGGTTTATGATGAGGATATTGACCATATTACAGGTTTTGTTCATGTAAAAGATTTGTTTCAGTTGCTGCTTGATAAAAAATCAAAATCTGTTGCACAAATCCAAAGAAAAATACCGCTTGTACCGGAGACAATTACTCTTGATAAATTGGTAATTTTATTTAAAAAACAAAGAGTTCAGATGGCGGTTGTTGTTGATGAATTTGGAGGAACATCAGGAATTATAACGTTAGAAGATGTTTTGGAAGAAATTTTTGGGGATGTTCAGGACGAATTTGATATTGATGAAGAAACAGATATTAAAGAGATAAAACCGAATCATTATCTTGCAAACGGCACTATGCGACTTGATGAACTTGCAAAATATTTTGACCTTCCGGATGAAGATTTAGAGGTTGAAGATGTTGATACGATTGCAGGGCTTGTTGTTAAAGAACTTGAAAGAATTGCTAAAATCGGTGACAGTGTTTCATACGGCATATTTGATTTTACTGTCAAAGAAGTTGACGGAGCAAGAATTACTAAAATTTTAATTGTAAAAAAAGAGATTCAGACTGAAGAACAACAGTAGCAAGATAATTAAGCTTGCTAAAGGAGTATAATAAATGACAACAGTAAAAGATAAAAGTGTAAAGTTTGATCCCGGATTTGCACAACATACAACAATATTATCAATTAGTTTGTCCTACATTTATCAAAGTTTAAATTCATTCAAAAATTTTGGACAAAAGAAAATGAAATTTAAACTAAACTACCAAAATATAATTAAAATTGTGGAAAATAATGTTGGTTTTTGTTTGGGCAGTTTGCTATGGGCTACATATATAAAGTCTCTTGGAGATTTACCTATTGAAGGTAACCCGTGTCTTGGTGATAAATATAATGAAGCAGAGGCAATTGAGGAAATAGATTTTTCAATTGAGTATTTTGACCAACTGGAGAAAGATTCAAAATATTATCTTGGGCAAACATATAAGGCAGATCCAGCATATATCAGAATATTGAATTTATACAAAGAATTTTTAACCTTAAATAAAAATTTTGTAGAAACTAAGACTACAAATGAGATCATTCTTCCTGATGAAATATCTGTTCCTTCTGATAAAGATTTAACTCTTATAAAGTCCAAAATTGAAGAAGTTATTGAAACAGGGAAATTGCTTGATTTAACGGAGGTTTTAGATTTAGTCCTCTCAAAAGGAAAATAATTACATGGCAGATCTAAGAACTAAATTGTACCAAATGTTTATTTTGGGTTTAAATGGTGGTTTGTATAGTAGTGCTTTGTCAAAGGGCCTTGGAGGTATAATATTTTTTACCGATGACATTTTGTCTGTGGCGCAATTTAAAAAATTGATTGAAACGGTCAATGAACAAAGTTTGATCCCTCCATTTTTATCTATTGATCAGGAAGGTGGACGTGTTGAGCGCACTCAGAATATTCATAATGGGAAAAAATATATATCCGCAAAATTTGCCTTTGAGAAAGGTGAAAAATTTTTAAAAGAGCAAACCTTTGAAATTGCAAAAGAATTGAAGGATTATGGTATTAATTTAAATTTTGCGCCTTGTATTGATGTGAATACAAATCCAAATAATCCTATTATTGGTGAAAGGGCATTTTCATCTATTACAGAAAAAGTTATAGAGGGAGAAAAAATTGTTTCTGATATATACAGGCGCAATGGGATTATTCCATGTGTGAAGCATTTTCCGGGTCACGGTGATGCTCAGACGGATTCTCATCTTTCTCTTCCCGTTATAAATCTGGGTATGCGTGATATGGAACAAATCCACATTAAGCCTTTTATTTCTGCAGTAAATAGTGGAATAGAAATGATTATGGTTGCACATCTGCATTGTACTTGTTTTGACAAAGAATCTATTCCGACTTCGCTTAGCAAAAAAGCAATCTCATATTTGAGAAAAGAACTTAACTATAGCGGTGTTTTGATTTCTGATGATATGGTTATGAAAGGGGTTGCTGATTATGGCAAAGTTGAGGCCTGTGTTATGGGCATAAAAGCAGGTCTGGATATGTTTATCTACAGAAACAGTGATGAAGAAACTATCAATATAATTGAAGAAGTGTACAATCTTGCTTTGAGTGATAGAGATTTGCAAAAAAATATCGAAGATTCATACAACAGAATACAATTACTTAAAGAAAAATATATTTTTTAATACATACATTCGTAACAAATTTTGCCATGAAAACCTTATGTAATATAATTAGTTAAAAAGGGAGAGTGTAAAGGCATGAATTTAGAAAATGTTAAAAGAGTTGATCCTCAGATAGCGACAGCTATAGAGGCAGAATTAGATAGACAACAAAATACTATAGAGCTTATCGCAAGCGAAAACTGTACATCACTGGCAGTTATGGAAGCATGCGGAAGTGTTTTAACAAATAAATATGCTGAAGGTAAACCACATAAACGTTATTACAATGGTTGTGAGCATATTGATGTTGTTGAAGAACTGGCTCAAAAGAGAGCATGTGAATTGTTTCATATGGATCATGCTAATGTTCAGCCACATTCCGGTGCTCAGGCAAATATGGCTGTATTTATGGCTACAATGAAACCCGGAGACAGAGTTCTTTCAATGGATTTATCAAATGGCGGACATTTATCACACGGTTCACCGGTTAATTTTTCGGGGTTGTATTTTGATGTAAAATCCTACGGAATAAATGAATACGGTGAAATAGATTATGATGAAGTTCGTAAAATGGCAATCGAGCATAAACCAAAACTGATAATTTGCGGAGCAAGCAATTATTCTAAAATTATTGATTTTAAAAAATTCAGAGAAATTGCAGATGAAGTGGGAGCATTATTATTAGCAGATATTGCCCATATCGCAGGTCTTGTTGCTGCCGGATTACATCCTTCACCTGCCGGATATGCTCAATTTGTTACAACTACCACTCACAAATCTTTAAGGGGACCAAGAGGTGGTATAATAATGTGTGATGAGCAGTATGCACAAGCAATTGACAAAGCTGTTTTCCCGGGGATGCAAGGCGGACCTTTAGAGCATATTATTGCAGGTAAAGCTGTTGCATTGCTCGAGGCTTCAAAACCTGAATTTAAAGAATATGCTGCTCAAATTATTAAAAATGCGAAGGCATTAGCTCAGGGGCTTATGGACGAAGGCTTGGATATCGTAGGCGGTATGACAGAAAACCATCTTATGACTTTGGACCTAAGAAAAACAGGAAAAACCGGAAAAGATATGGCAAATGTTCTTGAAAAAGTAGGTATAACTGCTAATAAAAATACCGTTCCGAATGATCCTCAAAGTCCTTTTGTTACTTCAGGTATAAGGTTGGGAACTCCTGCGGTTACAACAAGGGGCTTTAAAGAAGAAGATATGACAGAAGTTGCAAAAATTATTGCATCTGCAATATATTCGTCAGATAATGAAGTAGCATTAAATAATCTCAGAGACAGAAGCATGAAATTATGCTCAAAACATCCATTATATAAGGAGAACTAAACCATTATTATCAAGTTAACACACGCACACATAATTGGAACTGTAATAGCCTATATTTTGGGGGTATTTATAGTTCCTATGGTTATAAGTTTTTCTAAAAAAGAAGGACTTGTTGATGAGCCTAATGCCAGAAAAATTCATACAAAGCCGATATCGCGAATAGGGGGTGTTGCTATTTGGGCAAGCACTATGCTTACATTTTTGTGTTTGGTTTTGATGAGTTACTATCCATATGGCAAGCTGCTTTCAGGAATATTACTTGGAGGCTCATTGATGTTCTTGCTTGGTTTGGTTGACGATGTTTATGGCTTGGGTGCTAAGTTTAAGTTGGTAATGCAATTATCTATTGCTACTGTTGCTTATTTGCTTGGGGTAAAAATTGATAGTGTTCCGTTTTTCGGAGGTTTTGAACTTGGAATATGGTCTTATCCTATTACGTTATTGTGGATTGTCGGAATTTCAAACGCATTGAACTTCATTGATGGAGTTGATGGTTTAGCAGGTTCTGTTGTTACCGTAAATTCTATTACATTGGCAATTCTTGCAGTAACATTAACACCTTCAAGTCCGATTAGCGCTCTTATTGGGTTTATTTTAGCAGGTTCAATGCTTGCATTTTTAACATTTAATTTTAATCCCGCAAAAATATTTATGGGAGACAGCGGTGCATTATTTTCAGGTTTTTTACTTGCTGCAATTTCAATTACCGGAGTTATGAAAGTTGCGACATTAGCAATTTTATTGCCTTTTGTTGTTTTGGCTGTTCCTATTTTAGATATAACATATTCAAGTTTAAGAAGAATATTTAAAGGGCAATCTCCTTTTGTTGCGGATGCTGAGCATATTCACCATAAACTTCTTCATGCCGGGTTCTCCCAGAAAAAAACTGTTGTTATTTTAACTTCCGCTGCAATAATTGCAGGTGGATTAGCTTGTCTTTTTGCAAGTCACAATGCCATAAAGTATGATTTTTTGCTAACAATAGCTCTTGTTACAATAATGTTACTATTAAATTTGGCAAGAGTGTTGACAAAAAAATAAACTTGTTGTATAATGTGTAAAAATCAAGAATTTGATTACTCAGTTTCAGAAATGGAATATTTAAGTGCAAATTCTTCCAGATAACCAGAATGAGTCAAGACTCGAAATGGGATGTATTGTATATAGACCGAAAAGGATGAATGTAGGCTTATGACAATCAAAGTAGAAGCTGTAGATAGCAACAACAGAAGAAAAGGCTGTATTGTACCAATGACAAAAGGAGCTGTTATTGGTGCTGCAGGTGGAGTTGCTCTAAAGTATATTCAACCGTTAAATAGCGAAGAAAAAAGCACTCCGGAATATAAAAGCACTATTCGAGATATAAATGCAAAACGCACTTCATATAGTGCGTGGACAAAATCTTATTTGGATAAACTCCAAAAAAGAGGAAACCTTTCTTTAGCAGAAGATGTTTTTATTAAAACATACGAAGGCTTAAAAGAAGGTGACAAAGTTGGTTCAGACAGACTTCGCAGGGCTTTTGCGACGATTAAATCCCAAAAACCTGACGAAGTCGGTGAATTGACACGTTTATTTGATACTGCAAAATTTGAAGCAGCAGAAGTTGCAAAAAAATATGTAAGAGTGTACGAATCTGCAACAAAACACTTTAGACCAACAAACTTCTTCCTGGCAGCAGGTGCTGTTGTAGGAGCGTTTATTGTTCTTGTTCACAGTGTTTTAAAAACAGGTGTAGAAGGTTAAGAGTATAGAGTATAAAAATTAGTAATTGATTAGACAGGTATATGATACCTGCTTTTTTTTTGCTTTAAATTAGCAATAACCGTATTGTTCAAACAGTTTTATTCTGTTTTGAGCCATATCATCTAATGTTTTATTCTCATATTCCTGAATTTCACGATCCATATTTATGTTTTCTGTAGGGATTAATCTTAATAGCTCTCCCAAATTATAAAAGCACTCAAAAATTTCTGGCATAAAAATCTCCTTAATAACTTCATATTTAAACTTCAACATAGATATAAACAAATTTAGGAACTAAAGATTTCAGAAAAATAAATTTTGTTAATATAACTATACAAAAGCAAAACAGTTTAATTTTATTTAATAAATACTTTTAACTAAAAGTGGTTTTTGCTAATCTTAAATTATGTCAGATGAAATGCAATACGTTCCGCTCCATCTGCACACGGAATATTCACTTCTGGATGGGGCAATAAGAATAGGGGATTTGTGTAAGTTCTGTAAAGAACATAACATGCCGGGTGTCGCCGTAACAGATCACGGGGTTATGTATGGAGCTATGGATTTATACATTGAAGCAGATAAAATCAATGCTTCAGAAAAGGCAAAGGCACAAGAAGATCCTACATACCAGCCGAAATTATTTAACCCTATTGTCGGGGAAGAATTTTATTTGCATGATGGGGATATCTCTGAACATAATGCAAATCATAATCCAAGGTACCACTTGGTATTGTTAGCGAAAAACAATACAGGCTACAAAAATCTTGTCAAATTATCTTCAATTGCTCATATTGACGGATTTTATGTAAAACCGAGAATAAATTTTGAGCTTTTGGAAAAGTATCACGAAGGGATAATATGCTGTAGTGCTTGCTTAGCAGGAGAAGTACTCCAAAATCTTTTAAAAACAGATTATGAAGGAGCCAAAGCTGTTGCCAAAAAATATCAGGATTTATTTGGGGAAGATTATTATATTGAGCTTCAGGATCACGGTTTAGAAGATCAAAAACGAACAAACCCTGAACTTATAAAGCTGGCAAAAGAACTTGGGATAAAAATGATTATTACCAACGATTCTCACTACCTAAAAAAAGAAGATGCAGATTGGCATGATACATTACTTTGTATGCAGACAAAATCCCTTAAGTCAGAAGAAAATCGCTTTAAATTTCCTAATAATGAATTTTATGTAAAAACTGTAGACGAATTGAGACAGGCTTTTCGTTGGATGGATACCGATACTTTTAATGAATGTATTGCTAATACGGTTGAAATTTCAAAAAAATGTTCAATAACTGTAGAATGGAAAGCTCCATTGCCTGATTTTCCTGTTCCTGAGGGATATACAACAGATACTTATCTTGAATTGCTTGTAACACAGGGTATGAAGCGTAAATATGGTGAAGAAAATATAACAGAAGAACTCCGCCAGCGTGCAAAATACGAACTCGGTGTTATTCAGCAAATGGGATTTAGTGCATATTTCCTTATTACTTGGGATTTTATACATTTTGCAAAAACTCATGATATACCTGTCGGTCCGGGAAGGGGTTCGGCTGCAGGTTCATTGGTTGCATATTGCCTTGACATAACAGATCTTGATCCTATTGAACATCATCTTTTGTTTGAAAGGTTTTTAAATCCTGAAAGATTCTCAATGCCTGATATTGATACGGATTTTTGTATTGAAAGACGTGGTGAAGTTATTGACTATGTTGTTCAAAAATACGGTGAAGATAAAGTTTGTCAGATTATTACTTTTAATACTCTGGCTGCAAGAAATGCAATGAAAAGTGTCGCAAGAGTTTTCGATATTCCTTATGCAAGAAGTAAACAATTATCTGATTTAATTTCAGGCGATCCGGGGGCAAAAATTTCTGATGCATTACAAGACGGTATGGAGCTTAAAAAGCTCTATGATGAAGATCCTGAAGTAAAAAGATTGGTTGATACTGCGTTGCATGTAGAAGGATTGAAAAATGCTACCGGCATGCATGCTGCAGGGGTCATAATTTCTTATAAACCCTTAGATGAAATTGTTCCTGTTCAACACGGTAAAGACGGAGTTGTAGTTACTCAATATCATAGAGAGATCTTAGAAAAGATGAAACTTCTTAAGATGGACTTTTTAGGTCTGAGAAACCTTACAATGATTGCCAAAACTGTGAAACTAATCAAAAAATGTCAGGGAATTGATGTTGATATAAACCATATCCCATTAGATGATAAGCCTACATTTGATATGTTAATTCGAGGTGAAACAGTCGGGGTGTTCCAGCTTGAATCTCAAGGTATGACAAATCTTGTCAAAAAGTTGCAGCCTGACGTATTTGAAGATTTGGGAGCGTTAGTTGCTTTATTCCGTCCGGGGCCTTTAGGTTCAGGTATGGTAGATGAGTTTGTTGACAGAAAACATGGTCGTAAAAAGATAACTTATCCGCATCCGAGACTTGAGCCTGTTCTTAAAGATACATACGGTACAATGGTTTATCAGGAACAGATTATGCAGATCTTTCAGGTTATGGCTGATTATTCTCTCGGTCAGGCAGATCAGGTTCGCCGTATGATGGGGCATAAAGATCCTGCCGCAATGGCTGCTCAGGAAGGGAAACTTATTGAAGGTTCTGCAAAATACGGAATGAAAGCAGAGGATGCGAAAAAATTATTTGAACAAATTCAAAACTTTGCATCATACTGCTTTAACAGGGCTCATTCATCTGCATATGCTTTTGTTGCTTATCAGACTGCATATTTAAAATGTCATTATCCTGTGGAATATTTATCAGCTTTATTATCAAGTGTTGCAGGAGATCAGGATAAAACCCAGCCATATATTGAGGAAGCTTTGAAGTATGGTATAAAAGTTCTTCCTCCGGACATAAATAAATCTTATTTAGAGTACACTCCTGACGGGCATAATATCAGATTTGGACTAGCATCAATCAAACAAGTTGGTGAAGGGGTTGTTGAAGAAATTATAAAAGAACGTGAAGAAAATGGCGAATACAAATCTATTTATGATTATATAAAAAGATTAGATATAAAATGTTCTAATAAACGGGCTTTGGAAGGTTTAATAAAAGCAGGAGCATTTTCATCTATAGAAAAAAGCAGAAAACAATTAGTTGAAAATCTTGATTATATTGTTGCAACTGCTTCAAAAGAAGCAAAAGCCAAAGAATCCGGTCAGGGCAGTTTGTTTGATATGTTGGGAGATACAACATCTGTTGACAGTGCAAAATTTACTCTTGGCGGCTCAGATGAAGAATATGGTGACAGAGAAATTCAGATTTTGGAAAAAGAATTTTTGGGATTTTATGTAACAAGCCATCCGTTATCAACGATAAGGGACAAATTGCCATTTTTAATGACACATAAAATTTCTCAAATTGAAGATATTCCGAATGATAAATCCGTTACTATTTGTGGCCTTGTAACGGCATCCCGCCAAATTCCTACAAAAAATGATCCGACAAAGTTTATTCGATTTGTTACTATTGAGGATTTAACAGGTAAAATTGATACTCTTGCATTTAATTCTAAAATTGCTGAGTATGGTGATTTGCTTCAAAATGAACAAAGGATAATTGTATCGGGTAAAGTAAGCCGCAGAAGTGATGATGAACCGCCGATTATTTTGATTGATATGGTTAAACCTGTCGATAATACAAATATTTTTACTGTCGAATTGAAAGATGAATTCAAATTTGAAGAATTAATTTTAATGAAGCAAATGCTATGTAAATATTCCGGTTCTGATCCTGTAATGTTGAAATTGCCGGATTTGACAGGAGAATCTAAAATTTTAACTTCGTCAATGTTTTGGGTAAATGCTTCAAATGATTTGGTAAATACCTTAAATAAGGGATTTGGGGACAGGATTGCAGTTACAATAAAATCAATGGATAAAAAGTGGTAAAATGATTAAGAAGATTGCAGCTTTAATAATATTAATTTTATTATGTATGCCAATTCAAAGTGTAAAAGCATGGACAATTCCTCAAACAACATTACAAATTGCAAAAGATGCCGGACTTGCTTGTGTTCCAAATAACAAAACAGTCAGAGTCGGAATTGGGAATCAGACTTTTTCTTCTTATGTATGGGACAAAGTTTCAATATACGGTACAGGTGAGTTCGAAGTTTATAGCGGAAAAGATTATATAAATACGTATGATGCAAGTAACGTAATTAATATATCAATCTCAGGAAGGACATTTATATTATCCGATGCCGAAGGAAATGAAATAATAAAAGCATCAGGACCAATAAAATTTAATTCATATTTTGGATTTATAGGGATTAATGGTTTAAAACGCGGGGGTAAAGATGCTGTGTACCGTGGGGAAATAGAACTGGTTTTTGCAAAAGACGGATATTTTCATGTTGTAAACAGTTTGGATGTAGAAGATTATCTGCGTGGAGTTGTTCCTAATGAAATGCCTGTTCATTTTGGTCTTGAGGCATTAAAAGCTCAGGCCGTAGCTGCAAGAAATTACGTTTTATCTCCAAGAGTGAAAGCAAATCCTAATTATGATGTAGTTGATTCTGTCGCAAGTCAGGTATATTACGGTGCAAATACTGAAAAAGAACTTTCCAATAAGGCTGTTGAAGAAACAAAAGGAATTGTTGCAACATATAATGGAGAAATGATTCTTGCACTTTATTCTTCTACTGCAGGCGGATATACAGAAAGTTATGAAAATGCTTTTTCGGATCCCAAAACCAGAAAATTTCCGGCAGAACCAAAACCGTATTTGAAAGCAAGACCGGATTTCGAACATTTTTGTACGCTTGATAATGATGACAGAGCATATGATTTCTACAAAACAAAACCAAAATCATTTGATGAAAATTCAAGATATTTCAGATGGGAAAGAGAATGGACACAAGAAGAACTTCAGCAGGAAATTCAAAATCATATAGCCGCGCAAAGTGCGGCGGGATTTGTTCATCCTGAGGTGAATAAAGGAGAAGTTATTGCAAAGATTTTACGCCTGAATGTTTTACAAAGAGGATTATCAGGCAAAATAATGAAACTCGAAATTCAAACTGAAAAAGAAAATTATATTGTAGAAAAAGAACTTGTTATAAGACGTCTTTTGACTAATAAAGGCAAGGCTTTACCAAGTGCAAATGTTGTTTTTGAACAGGAATTTGATGATAATGGGAATTTAAAAAGTATAAAAGCTTATGGTGGCGGATACGGACATGGGGTTGGTATGAGTCAGTTTGGTGCCGGTTATATGGCAACGAATCTGCATTTGCCTTTTGATAAAATTTTGCAGCATTATTATAGCGGGGTCGCATTGACAACGGAACCGTTTATTCTTTCTCAAAGTGCTAATCAGCAAACGCAAACATTTTATTCAAAAGACGGTAAGGGGTATCTTATTGTTGAGAATAAAGGAAAACTTCCTTATTTAAAGATAAATGTTAATTATACGGAAGGAAAAATTGATTTTGATACAACAAATATAATTAATAAAATAGATTTGTCCTCTTATTTACAAAAGGGAGTAAATACGATAACATTTAACTATCCGTTAGAAGCAGGTCATAATAAAAATCTGAAAATATATGTTGAAATAGTGGGAAAAGATGAATTTAACAGATAATAAAAAAGAAATAAGTGTTTTAAAGGCCGCATGGATAATTGCGGTTGTTACTATTGTCAGCAAATTAATTGGTTTTATAAGGGATATAATAATTGCAAATTATTATGGTGCTTCAATGGTATCAGATGCTTATTATTATGCATATCAAATTCCTTCACTATCTCTAATTTTATTGGGCGGGGTAGGAGGTCCTTTTCATAGTGCGACCGTTGCAATTTTTTCAAAACTTATACCATCTTTACAAGAAAAACCATCAGAAGAAGTTAATAAATTATATTCAACTTTTATGACCGCAACGATAGTATTTTTTCTTGCATTGTCAGCGTTAATGTTTATTTTCCCAAGGCAAATAATGGGTCTTATTATATCTTCAGGTTCATCAGAAATGGTAAACCTTGCGGCTGTTCATTTGCAAATTATGACACCGTTACTTGTAATTGGTGGTATTGTCGGAATTTATTACGGAATTTTGATTATTTATAAACAATTCATGCTTCCTAATTTATCTCCGATAATTATGTCTTTGGCTATAATAGGGATTGTTATTGCTGTCCCGAATGATCAAAAGGGGTATGCCCTTGCCTGGGCAACTACAATCGGTGCTGTTTTACAGCTTATAATTCAATATCCGAATATTAAAAAACTCGGGTACAAATTAAAACCGAATTTTGAATTTGTAAATAATCCGCATTTCAGGAAAATAGGGGAACTTCTTTTCCCGGCGGTTTTAAGTTCAACTGTCGGGCAGGTTCATATTTATGTTGATATGTTTTTTACATCTTCTATTTCAGAAGGTGCCTGGACGGCAGTAGGGTACGCAAACAGAATTTTTCAGTTTCCTGTCGGAATACTTGTTACGGCCTTTTTAGTTCCGTTATTCCCGATTTTTGCACGGCTCGTTGCAGATAAAGATTATGACGGAATAAAAAATTATTTCAACAAAGGTGTCGGAGTTTTATTATTTGGCGCTATTCCGATTATTATAGGAATTTTGGTTGTCGGTATGGATGCTGTCAGATTAATTTTTGAACACGGCGAATTTGATAAAATAGCTACATTTATGGTGACAGAAGCACTTTGGTTTTTGTCAGTTTCAATTATTCCT
>CACXDL010000053.1 GCA_902766395.1 uncultured bacterium | reverse complement strand
TTTATCTCAACGGTTCTCTTATTGGTAGTATGCAGACTTATGTTGTATTTCCTGCCTGTAAATCATATCGTGTATGTTCTTATGATGATTTAATTTGTACTTTATCTGTTTAGAACATTGTCTATAACAAATCAAAGATGTTTGTTCTTTTTTTTTTTTTTTAAAATTCATAGCGAATGATTTTTAGATGTTTCTTCTTTTAGAGAGGATGATTCCTAAAAATTAACCTGCGAATAATCAATGTAAATTTTACTTTGTCGGCTGATTTTTTTTGTTTGACATCATTGGAGTTCTTTTCTACTCCTTGTGCATATTTGTTAATATCTGATTTACCCCCATTAAAGTTCAACCAAAAAATTTTTCAACCATTAGCAGACTGAAATGAAAATTTTGTTACATTTTCTAACAACAAGTAGTTAAAAAATGTAACAAGAATTGTCTGCGAATAGTTGAAAACCGCTTGTCGTTAATATTGTTCTTGTTAATGCAAAGAGGAGTTAAGGCTATTTTTTGTTTTCACTATTTTAATGTGTGTAATCAGATATAACTTAACAAACACGCACAATGCGTAGAAAGGACTTCATTATGTCAGAAACAAAAAAATTCAACCTCGTAAAGTATGTTTACGGAAGATTATTCGCAGAACAATTTTTAGGCGGAAATGCAGAAGGATGTTTATTTGAAGAAACATCAAAAATCTATTCTTGGAAGGGAATTTTACATTGGCTCAAAAAAGAAGGATATATCTTCGATTTTGTTATATCCAATGTAGATGAGAAGAAATCGGTTGTTGCTTACAAATTTAATCGTCAAAGAACGATGTATGAATGGTATTTACAGGCTATTGAGAGAAATTTGAAGAAGAATAGTCTTGGCATCGTACCAATGGGAGAACTCATTGAGCAAAAAGCATACGATGAATTTGAAGCACAGTATAATATGCCTGTTGAGTACATAGAACGTGCTGATAGATGTTTAGCAGAGTTGAATAAGAAGATTATGGAAGAACTTGCTAACAATACACAGGATGATACTGATACGGAAGCAAATGAGGAGATTAAGGCTGCATAATTTGTAGCCTTGATAGTTTATATCGGTAATGAGCATTTATTTGCTTGTTACCGATTTTGCTTTTGTTTATAAAGTAATGCCCTTTGGTTAATGCTTGAACGCCCTTGCGGGCTATTGCACACTATTGCTCTCGATTTGCTCAATAATTGCAATAGTTTCACACAGATACGGTAAACTTAAAATGTATTGTGTGAACTCTGCAATATTGGTATCTAATCCGGCAATATATTGCTAAAATTGTGCAATAAGCATTTTCTCTTAACTACTTTTTATATAGTTATTATTATTAACTATATATAGTTATAACTATATATATCTTTATAGTTAAAGTAATGAACTTTAATAAGTTAAAAGTTATAACTATATGTTTCTTTATTATTCTTATCTTTAACTTAAATATAGTTATAACTTTAACTATGTAAGAAGTAGTTAAGGCAACGAGATTTACAGGGGAAAGCAAGGGAATGAACGGTTAATGCCTGCCATTCCTTTGTTTTTTCTGTGCATACAAAAGAGAAAGGCAGGTTAATTGTTATGAATAAGCAATATCAAGTTAAAGATGTGCGAAAGGTTTTCTCTAACCCGAACGGTCGTGAGTATCTGTTAATTACGCAAGATAGAGATTACGGCATTGTTCAAGATACAAGGAGTTTTCAGATAGTCGTTGTTTGGAAATTGAATCTTGAAAATGGAGATTGGGGAAATGGTTATTACTTCGAGCATAAAGATATGCCGGAAGCAGTAAGTTTTTTCAAAAAGAAAGTAAGAGGTGCAATATGAATATAAATCAGTTTAAAGCAGATTTGGCTCAATATACAGGTACAATGCAATATCATAGATTAAGTTTATTGCCTGTATTTGCGACAGACGGAGTGGAATATTTTTGCAGAACGGCAGGAGCATTTTGGTTATTTGATGATATGTCAGCCGTTGCGGTTACAAATAAAGATGAAGAATTTATTGTTGCTATTGCTAAATCGAAAGATGAAAAATGTGATGTTGTTTATGATGACGGAAACGGCAACAAGAT
>CACXDL010000052.1 GCA_902766395.1 uncultured bacterium | reverse complement strand
CGCTCACAAGAAAAATCCAGGTTCGAACTTACATGATGCACGGCATAATATGTCGGATCAAATATTGGATCGCTTAAACCCGCCATATTTGATGCTTTTGTAGATATCCAACCCAGAAACTTCCCAAGCCAAAACGGTAATGTAACACTTTTAAATTCTTTATCCGGAAAATATTTTGTTGCGATCTGTCTGTAATATTCCTCTATTGTTGTGTGCTCAGGATCTATAATCGTTATCGCCTGCTTGTCAAATCTATTGGTCATACTGACAGAAACTATTGTTTTTGCAACATTTTTGACATTCGCCAGCGGCCAGCGATTTTGACCATTCCATTTGCCAAAGTTTATTATATAATCTGAACTTTTCAAAAACTCTACAACTCTGGATTCTATTGTTTTGTCCCCCTCACCCCAGACTGCAGCAGGACGAATAATTACATAATTTTTGCAATTCTGATTTAACCATTGCTCTGACATAATCTTGTAGTGAGGGTACGGATTTGACGGAAATTCACACAATGGAGTATCTTCTGTTGCGTTCTCAAAGTCTTTTATACCATAAACATCACTTGAAGAAACATAAATAATTTTTTCTCTGGGAATTTGCGACAAATACTTTATCGGTTCAAAATTTAATTTCCTAAATGCTTCATCTGATCCAATGTCCTTTGCCAAACCTGCGACATGGCAAACCAAATCGACTTTTTGATCAAAACGCATCATAAAATCCGCGCTAGTAACATCACCTTTTATTATTTCAACATTCTTCAGCTGCGAAAGTTCTAAAGGAATATTCCTGTGCACGAGCGCAAAAACATGCCAGCCATACTTTACATATTCCTTTACAACATTCAAACCTATAAACCCACCGGCACCGGTAACCAAAACTGTCTTTACCACTTTTCTCTCCTATTTTTAAGGGTAGACAATTAGTCTACCCTGTATAAATTTTTATTTGGTTATTATTACTTTATAAGACCGTATTCTCTGCCTAATTCAGAAATTATATCTACTGCTCTGTCGATTTGTTCAAAAGATAAGTCTTTCATAGCGCAAAGTCTTAAACGACACTCTTTTCTGCGAACAGCCGGATATGTAACTATATTTACATATACCCCTCTTTCGCGAAGTTTTTGATACATTTCAAATAAAATTGGCTCACTATATACCATTACAGGAACAACGGCAGAGGTTGAATGACCAATATCAAAACCTCTTTCTACCAATTTTTCTTTTAAAT
This sequence comes from uncultured bacterium, assembly GCA_902766395.1. Lineage (GTDB taxonomy): Bacteria > Cyanobacteriota > Vampirovibrionia > Gastranaerophilales > Gastranaerophilaceae > Zag111. Next base: position 26,475 of record CACXDL010000052.1, on the reverse strand, counting down.
GATTAATATTATCCCAAAGTTTTTTTCTGCCGGCATTATCGGCTTCAAGAAGTTTAAAGACTTCATTTAAACCACCCGCAACAGAAGCAGGTAATGCTGTTGAGAAGAAATAACTTCTTGCATACAATCTTAAATATTGTACAACTTTTCTTGATGCTGCGCAGTATCCGCCGAGTCCTCCTGGCCCTTTAGACAACATACCTACATGCATATCAATTTTATCCATAACACCATAGTGTTCAGCTGTGCCACGCCCTGTCGGCCCGACAACGCCAACACCATGTGCATCATCTACCATAATTCTGCAGTTATATTTTTCTGCTAACTTCACAATTTCATCTAACGGCGCCATATCACCGTCCATAGAGAATACACCATCAGTAATAATCAAACGACCTGTTTTTTCAGCAGGAATTCTGGATAATATCCTTTCTAATCCCTTCATATCACGATGAGGGAAAACCTTAATTTCTGCACCGGATAATACATTTCCGTCAAATATTGAAGCATGGTTTGCCGCATCATTAATAATTACATCATTTTTACCACAAATAGCTGAAACTATACCAATATTAGCTCCATAACCCGACGGAAAAACGATACAATCTTCAGTCCCATGAAATTTTGCAATTCTTGCGTCTAATTCTTTATGAATATCTGTTATCCCGGCATAATTGGATACTGCACCCATACCATAACCAAATTTTTCTAAGGCTTCACGCGCACCCTGCATAACCTGAGGATGGGTTGACAAGTTTAGATAAGAGTTTGAACCTAACATTATAACATTGTGCACACTGCCATCTTTTTCACGGATATCTAGTTCAGGTTTTACCTTGTCCATTGTAATCATTCCCAAGCCTTCATTGCCTGTGAGAACACCGCTTGATAAAACTTCGTCTACTCTGTCACATTTCCCAAATAAATCTTCTCCTGCTAAAGTGTCAATGAAATTTTCAAATTTAATATTCATTGATGCTTTTTCTTCTGATGTTATCAACTCCACACCTCCATATAAACATATCCGCAATATAAAGTATACTATAAACAATAATACTGAAGCAGTTTCTTTATATTATTTTTACAATAGAGAATTTTAATTGTTAAATAAAAGTTAATTTATAATGACTTTAATAAAAATACTATTAAACTATAAATAGATTAAAGAATGGAGTTGATTATATATGTTGGATTTTGATAAGTTTACAAATTATTCTCAGGAAATATTATCATCTGCAAGCAATTTGATGACAGCACACAAAAATTCTCAAATGGAACCTGAACATATAATGCTTGCAATGATAAAAGATAATGGTATTATCAAAGACTACCTTGAAGAGCTAAAACTTCTTAATCAAAATTTTATAAATAAAATAGTAAATACCGTAGAAAATTTTCCAAAACTTTCCACACCTGTTAACCCTCAAGGTCTTTACCTATCAACAGACACCGGCAGATTATTGGAGGGAGCAATAGCGGAAAGTGAAACATTAAAAGACGAATTTGTAGGAATTGAAGCAATTCTGCTTGCAATGACAAAACTTGATAATTCAAATATAAAACAAATTCTTGAAGGATTTGGAATTAGTCAAAATAAAATACTTAATGCAATGAAAAAAATCAGAGGTAATCAAAAAGTGAACAGTAAAAACGCAGAAGAAAACATGAAAGCATTAGAAAAATATTCAACCGACTTAACAGATATGGCAAGAAAGGGAAAACTTGATCCTGTTATAGGCCGAGATGAGGAAGTCCGCCGTATAATGCAGGTTTTAAACCGCAGAACAAAAAACAACCCTGTATTAATCGGAGAACCGGGAGTTGGTAAAACAGCAATTATTGAAGGACTTGCACAACGTATTGTAAGAGGAGATGTACCAGAAAGCCTGAAAGATGTTAAACTTATTTCTCTTGATTTAGGAGCTTTAGTTGCCGGCGCAAAATACCGAGGAGAATTTGAAGAACGTCTTAAAGCAGTATTAAAAGAAGTAGAAGCTTCTAACGGTGAGATTGTTATGTTTATTGATGAACTTCACACAGTTGTAGGCGCAGGCGCAACCGAAGGTTCAATGGATGCAGGTAATCTTTTAAAACCAATGCTTGCAAGAGGTGTTTTGAGAACAATCGGCGCAACTACAATAAATGAATATCGAAAATATATTGAAAAAGATCCGGCTCTTGAAAGAAGATTCCAGCCTGTTATGGTTGATGAACCTTCTGTTGAAGATACAATAAGCATTTTACGAGGCTTGAAAGAAAAATATGAAGTTCACCACGGAATAAGAATACTTGATTCTGCAATAGTCGAAGCTGCGAAATTGTCAGACAGATACATTACAGACAGATTTTTACCGGATAAAGCAATTGATTTAATTGATGAAGCCGCAAGTTCTCTGCGTATTCAAATTGATTCTATGCCGGAAGAAATTGATGCAATGACCAGACAGAAAATGCAATTAGAAATTGAGCGGGAAGCATTAAAAAAAGAAGAAAGCGAAGAATCAAAAGCTAAAATAGATGATATCAATAAAAAGGTTGCAGAACTTCAAAGCAAAATTGATGTCTTACAGACTCAATGGGAAAAAGAAAAATCATCCATTACCTCTGAAACAGACATTAAAGACCAAATAAATCAAGTTAATAACCAAATAGAAGAAGCTGAACGTAACATGGATCTGCAACGTGCAGCAGAGCTAAAATACGGCAAATTACTTGAGCTGCAAAAACAGCTAAATGCATACGAAAACAAAGAAAGAATTGAAAACAAATTGTTAAAAGAAGAAGTTGAAGCATCTGACATTGATGAAGTTGTTTCAAAATGGACAGGAATACCTGTAACAAAACTTGTAGAATCCGAAATGGATAAACTGCTTCACATGGAAGATGTTTTACACAAACGTCTTGTAGGACAAGAAGAGGCAGTAGATACCGTATCTGATGCAATTCGTCGTGCAAGATCCGGCTTAAAAGATCCAAAAAGACCTATTGGAACATTTTTATTCCTTGGCCCAACCGGCGTTGGTAAAACTGAACTTGCAAAATCATTGGCAGAATTTATGTTTAACGATGAAGATGCCCTTATTCGTATCGATATGTCAGAATATATGGAAAAGCATAACGTTGCTCGTCTTGTTGGTGCTCCTCCGGGATATGTTGGATACGAAGAAGGCGGACAACTGACAGAAGCTGTCAGACGTAAACCTTATTCTGTCGTACTTTTTGATGAAATTGAGAAAGCACATCCTGATGTATTTAATATTATGCTTCAGATTTTTGACGACGGACGTTTAACAGATTCCAAAGGAAGAACGATTGATTTCAAAAATACACTTATAATTATGACAAGTAATATAGGCAGTGATATAATCCTTGAAAACACCTTAAATTCAATGGTTTCACCTGAAAAATTCAATGACACCAAGGAACAGGTTCTTGAAGTTTTAAGACAAAAATTCAAACCTGAATTTCTAAACAGAATAGATGAAACAATATTCTTTAAAGCATTGAATCTGCAACAATTGAGTAAAATTGTAGACATTCAGATGGATTATCTGAGAAAATTACTCAAAGATCAGGAATTAACCTTTGAAATAACAGACGATGCAAAAGAATTTTTAGCCACACAAGGATTTAATCCTGTATACGGTGCAAGACCCCTTAAAAGAGTTATAAGACAACTAATTGAAAATCCGCTGTCCAAAAAAATCCTCGCTCAGGAATTTATCAAAGGAGATAATATAAAAATTGATATAAAAGATGACAAATTAATCTTCACGAAATAAGATAGAAACCCTCAAAATTTTGAGGGTTTTATTTTATCCTGATAGCAAAAAATTATATTTCATGGTTTAATATAAAAAAGGCTGCCTATGATAATAAATCCTAATGTTTTACGCATAAGAGATTATGCAATCAGATTAAATAATACTCTTAACACCACAACCCGTTCAAATTCAATGTTGACAGTTGAATATACTAACTTGCTTAAAGAAATTGTAAAACATCCTACTAATGGATTTCTTATTAAACATCAGTACGTAGATAATTCAGGGTTCAAAAATAAAGGACATAGACATGCATGCAATGTTGAATTTCTAAAAAATTCAAAGGAAGTAATTGATTTAAGAAACGAAATTATAGAAAAAATTAATACGCTATACCCAAAAACCAAGATTTTGCGCAAATATATAATAATGAATGACAGAGTTACTATTGACTATGTTAAACAAAAAAAAGGCTACAGCCTTGCAAATAAAATTGGAATCTTTTTTCAAAAATTACATGACAACATAAAAAAGCCATTTTGGGAGTAAGTTAAGATTTGTAACAAATCAATCAAAAAAGCTAAAGTTTTGGAGAAAAGAAATCGTAATTTATTATGTAAGACAAACATAATAAATTTCCTCCTTTTCCCCTACTACTAATACTAAGCGGACACAAGTTCCGCTTTTATTTTTTATTAATTACAATTATTTTCCGGTAGAACCAAAACCTCCGCTACCTCTGGCAGTATCAGAAAGCTCGGTAACCACTTCAATTTTTGCCTGCTCATACTTCGCTATTACCATTTGAGCAATTCTTTCCTGCGGTTCAATTGTATAAGTTTCATTTGAAACATTGACAACCGCAACACAAACTTCACCACGGTAATCTTCATCTATTGTACCTACACAATTAATCAATGTTATACCATGTTTTATAGACATACCTGAACGAGGTCTTATTTGAGCTTCATAACCATGCTCTAACTCAATTTTCAAGCCTGTAGGTATCAATGTTCTTTCCAGAGGCTTTAAAGTTATTGGTTCATCTATAGCAGCACATAAATCCATACCCGCTGCACCATCAGTTTTATACTCCGGTAAAACTTTATTATTTGGCAATCTCTTTATTTTTAATACTGTCATAATACCCCCTTTATACAATAATAATTTAACTTTCAATAACAATTTTTTCAGTAATATCAGCTTCTTGCTTCTCAGAAGCAGGTTTTGTCCGCCAAAGCTTTATATATATTTCACCTCTACCTTCACCTTGATTCATATTAAATTCAAGGTTTGGCTGACGTGGAGAACCGTTATTACAGCCGCCTTCATGCCTGCAGGAAGAACCAAGATGAATAAAGTTTTGAAATTCCTGAACACGAGTAGAAACATTGTTTGAAGAATTTGTAAATCTGGGTTTGAAAGTAGATTTTGACAAATCGACATATACATATTTATAACCTAAATCATTTGCATTTACCCCGTTAAAATCGTAGAAATACGGTTCATTAGCACTAAAAGGTAATTTAGCATAATTTACGGTAATTTCATTTTTAGATTTTGAATATGAAATTCGTGTTGGAATTAGCTGATTCACAGAGGAATTACAAAATTCACTATTATCAGTGTCACTCCACAAAAACGGATATTCAATAGCCACAAGCATTGTAGGATTTACAAGAAATCTTGCTTCTTCTGAAGCTCCTTCTACCTTTGCTAATTTTGTATTTATGTCTTTACATATTTCAAGGCTATACCAAGGCTTGCCGCTGACAATTTGTCCAAAAACTTCATCTGACGGTTGATAATTTTGAATATTAAATATCGATTTTTGAACATATTTTTTACGCAATGCATATATACCCTCTTTTGACTTGTAAGAAAGAGAAACGGGATAATTTACATCAACATCGACATCACTATCAGGAAGAATAATGTTAGAAGTTGAACTGCCATTAGCCTGCATTGTTTTTGAAACTGAAGAAACAATCGCATTTTCTGTTTTGCCCGGAGCTGAATTCACTTTTGAATCAAAATAGTATTTTAAAGAAAATAAAGCTAAAAGCACACAAGCAACAGATAATAAGCCCAAATTATTTATCTTCATACATTAACCTTTCAAATCTGCTTCAACCTTTGCAAGAATCTCATCAAGTTTTGAATAGTCTTTTACTCCACCTTGGGCAAAATTAGGTCTGCCTCCACCATTTGCACCTGTGGCTCTGGCGATTTCTCCAACAATATTTCCGGCATTTACACCTTTTTTAACAAAACTATCAGATACTTTTGCCGCAACCATTTTTTCACCTGCAAGAACTACGATATTATCTTTACCTAATTTATGAGATAATAATTCAAGACCAATTTTAATTCCCACAGATGTAAGGTTTGCAACTTTAGAAATAAATAATTTACCGCCTTCAATATCTTGTGCCCTGTCAACAAATGCCGCAAATTTTGATCTGGCATTTTCTTCCTGAAGTTTTTCAATTTCTTTTTGAAGAGATTTATTTTCTTCCTGAATTTTTTCAACACGATCGCAAATTTCATCGTAATGCGCTTTAAATTTAGAAGATAAATTATCAGTTACTTCAACTTTTGAGTTTACATACTTAATTGCAGATTTTGAAACTACAACTTCAATACGTCTTGTACCTGCTGCGATTGCACCTTCTGAAACAATTTTAACCAGACGTAAATCTTTCAATTCTCTTGCATGTGTACCTGCACAAAATTCTTTTGAAATTGACTGCCCTTCTTTTTCTATTGAAACAACACGAACGGTATCGCCGTATTTTTCACCAAACAATGCGGTAGCACCAGTTAATTCAGCCTCTTTTATACCCATTACCTGTGTATTAATCGTATAACCTTCGCCAATCCATTTGTTCATAAGATCTTCAGTCTTTTTTATTTCATCTGGAGTCATTGCTCTTGAGAAAGTAAAGTCAAATCTCATTCTTTCATTATCAACATAAGAACCGGCTTGTTTTACTTCATTTCCGACAACTTTAATTAACGCAGCCTGAAGTAAGTGAGCAGAAGTATGATGAACTCTGATTTCCTCGCGTTTCTCAACATCAATTTGTGCCTTAACAATTGCGCCAATTTCAACATCACCATTCAAAACCTGACAACGGTGAACATATAAATCATTTACTTTGAATGTTGTCAAAACTTCGGCTTTAAAATTATCATTTTCAATATAACCGCAATCACCGATTTGTCCGCCGCATTCAGCGTAAAATGGTGTTTTGTCTAGTACTATATCGACGTAACCTTCACCTTCTATAAAGCCCAAAATTTTTGCATCATCACAAAAATTTTGTTCATATCCGATAAAGTTTGTTGAACCGACTTCTCTTTCAAGTTTTGCATATTTGATATCTCCCGTAACAGAGATTTTTGCAGTTGCAGCTTTTGCACGTTCTTTTTGTTCCTGCATTGCAGCTTTATATCCTTCTTCGTCAACATTTAAGCCGTTTTCCTGTGCGATTTCTTTTGTTAATTCAAGAGGAAAACCAAATGTATCATAAAGTTTGAAAGCACTTTCACCGTCAATATCTTTTTTTGCCTCAATGAATTCTTCGAGTAATTTGTAACCTCTGTCAAGAGTTTTGTTAAATCTTTCTTCTTCAGCTTTAATAGTGTCAATAACTTTTTGTTTGTTTGCAACAAGTTCAGGATATGCTTCACCGTAATTATCAACAATTACATCAACTAATTTATATAAAAACGGCAATTCCATACCCAAAATCTTACCGTGTCTTAATGCACGTCTTAGAATCATACGAAGAACATAACTTCTGCCTTCATTACCCGGTATTACACCATCGGTAATCAAGAATGTTACACATCTTGCATGATCTGTAATTATACGTAAAGAGACATCCGTTTTTTCTGATTTTTTATAAGGAACACCACTCATCTCGGATACTTTATCCATAATAGGTTTCAAAAGATCTGTTTCAAAAGTAGACGCAACTCCCTGACAAACCATTGTTATACGTTCTAAACCCATACCTGTATCAACATTTTTCTTGCCTAAAGGAGATTGGTTGCCTTCTTCATCCTGATATAGTTCAGTAAATACAAGGTTCCAGATTTCGACCCATCTGTCGCACTCACAAGTATCTATACCACAATTTGGATGGCCACAAGAGTATTCCTCACCTAAATCGTAATGGATTTCGGAGCAAGGCCCGCAAGATCCTGAAGCTCCCGGAGGTCCCCAGAAGTTATCCTTTTTACCTTTTCTTTTTATACGTTCGGCAGGAACACCTGCTTCTCTCCAGATCTCATAAGCTTCATCATCAGTTTCAAAAATAGTTATCCACAATCTGTCTTTGTCTAATTTTAAAACTTCTGTTACAAAGTACCAGGCCCATGGAATAATTTCTTTTTTATAATAATCTCCAAAAGAAAAATTTCCCAACATTTCGAAAAATGTGTGATGGCGGGGAGTTCTGCCTACGTTTTCAATATCAGAATCTTTTCCTCCTGCTCTTGCACATTTTTGACAAGAAGTTGCCCTTGCCGGTTCATAAGGGCAAGGCTGAATTTCCAAAAATATTGGCAAAAATTGCAACATACCTGCAGTTGTTAATAATACTGTAGGATTATCCGGCACCAAACTTGAACTTGGTACAACCGTATGTTGATGTTTATCTTTGAAAAAATCTAAATATAATTTTCTTATTTCATTTCCGCTTAGCATAATTTTTCCTTTTTATCTTTAAATAAATGTCTTTTTAGAAAGATTATACTATAAAAATAGAACTAAGACTTAATTTCTTTTTTATATGCCCACGCAGAATGATTATGAATACTTTCAAATGCCTCACATTCGACTTCATATTCCGTAATTACCGGATGATTCCTCACTTTTACAACAACTTCTCTTAAAACATCTTCCACAAATCTCGGATTTTTATATGCGTGTTCTGTAACATATTTTTCATCCTGACGTTTTAATAAAGAATATAATGGACATGATGCACATGATTCAATAAGTTCAATTAAATCTTCAATCCATACATGTTCTGTTTCAGGATACGAGACTTTTACACTAATTAATGCCCTCTGATTGTGTGCACCAAATTCGGAAATTTCTTTAGAACACGGACATAATGTGGTAACAGGGACTTTTACCCCAAGAATAAATTTATATTTATCTTCATAAATTTGGCCCTTGAAAGAACATTCATAACACATAGGGGCTGCAAGTTTTGTTACCGGAGCTTTTTTATTTATAAAATATTTGAATGTAAATTTTATTTCTCCGCTTTGAGCATGGAGTTTTTTAATAATTTTTTCAAGGCAGCCCTTTATATCAACACCAAGAAGATTTTTTGTTCGCCATTCATTAAAAACCTCTACAAAACGGCTCATATGAGTTCCTTTATAATTGCGAGGCAATGCAACTGTTGCTCTGGCAACACCGGAAACAACTTGATCTGTATTGTTTTTACGCTGGATAATCATCGGCAAATCTATATTATTTATACCGACTTTCTGAATATCAACATTTCTTGTATCCTGCGTGTTTTGAATGTCTTTCATATGCGCACTTTCTGATTATATCCTGTTGTGCCAAACGCCACCTTGTCTGTCGACAAAAGCATCATAACAAGACCAAATTCTGAAAATCCCTGTTAAACCTAAAATAGCATGTGTTGCATTCTTTTCAAACCCCTGATCATTTACAGCCTGACCTATCCCCGGCCAAATTAATAATGACAAAGCAGCAGCACCAACTGATCTTCCGCTTACTTTACCGTTTTTCCCATGTGTTCCGGCAAATGCAGGTGTAAACATACCTAGCACAGATAATACCAATAATGAAATAAACACTTTTTTCATAATTTTATCCCCCTAATTCCTTTTTTGCCTGTTTCCATAATTTATCATATTCTTCTATAGAATACTCTAACAATGGTTTTGTTGCAAGTTCTTCCATTTTTCGGAATCTTTTTTCAAATTTTTTATTTGCCTTCAGCAATGCCTGTTCAGCATCAATCTTATTCCAGCGAGCAAGGTTTACAGCCGCAAAGAGAATATCTCCAAATTCTTCTTCCATATGAATTTTATCCTTTTCTTGTTCAGCCTGTTTAAATTCTTCAATCTCAGAATAAAGACATTCATACAAAGATTCTTCGTTTGGCCACTCAAAGCCTTGTTTTACTGCCCTTTTAGAAATTTTTTGAGCACTCATTAATGCCGACATAGATTTTGAGATTCCGTCCATTGCGGATTTTCGCTCAGTTTTTTCTTCTGCTTTTAATATTTCCCAATTCTTTTTTACTTCATCAGCATCTTTTACAGAAGTATCTCCAAAAACATGCGGATGCCTGTGAATTAATTTTTCTTTTAACTCTTTTGCAACAGACTCAATATCAAAATCTCCCCTTTCAGATGCGATTTGAGAATGTAATAAAACCTGAAGTAAGACATCTCCAAGTTCTTCTCTCAAGTGAGGAATATTCTTTTCATCTATTGCATCAACAGCCTCATAAGCCTCTTCTATCATATTAGGACGCAGCGATTCATGAGTCTGAGCTTTGTCCCAAGGGCATCCGTCAGGGGCACGAAGCTTGGCAATTACAGCTATTAATTCTTCCAAATTTTTATATTTCATATTCATATTTTAGCACAAATCATACAAAAGGTTGATTTAATATCATAGCGCTATGCTAAACTTGATTTGTTAAAGAAGCAAAAAGAGAGGTAAATATGTTATCAGTAGACAAAGTTAGTCAATTAAGCCACCGTATATTCAATACGAGCAAAACTGAAGAAAATATAGCTAGAGGTTCAAACCCTTTTGCAAAATCTAATTTTCAAAAAAATATCTTGACAGAAGATGTTTTTGAATCAAGCAGTAAGCAAAATGTAACCTTTACAGGTTTAAACGATAAAATTGCACAAAGTACAAAAAGAATTTATTCTACTTTTGTTGGTTCTATAAATAACTTTGGAAAAAGATTCTACGACGGAATAGAATCAATCAAAGAATTTGGCAATTGGATTAAAGGCGGGATTTCCGGAGCTTGGAATAAAATTCAGGAAATCGGCAATACTGAAATTGATATAACAAGTGGCATAAAACATGGATACGAATATGTTAAAAATGTTTTAACTTATGATATGGGTGAATTATTTAACTCAAGAGGAAAACAAGTCGCAAAAATGGCAAAATTGGACCCTCATACAGAAGTTAAGCCAATGTTAATAGACAGTATCGAAGCACTTGCAGCAGAAATTGCTCAGGCAGCATAAGGAGAAAATAATGAATACAATGATTAAAAATACAAAAAGTTATAACAAAGTTGCAGATATTATTGATTCTTTAACAATAAATCCAAACCATGATGCCATTGCTGTTTTAGAAGAAATCGGAACGAATTCTTCTATTGATGAAGTCAGAGAAATGACAGCATTAGCACTGGTAAAAAGAAATGAACATGATTCACTTTCAGTTGTAATTTCTAATAAAGGAAAAGGCATCAATGACATGTCTACTGCAGTAGCAATGAGCACAATAAATTGCTTACTTTCACTTGAAAATAAAGAAGAAGCTATGAAAGTACTTGAATTTACAATGTCTTGTGAAGATATTAGTGAAGATGTAAGAGAAAATGCAAGAGCCGTAAAAGCATTGATGGCTTTGAGATAATTATTGTAAAAAACGAGGATAAAAAATACCACTTTTGAAAAGTGGTATTTTTTTTACATTTTAACTATATTTTCTTTATAAAGAAGTTCTTTCGATTTCTTCCTGAGTTGAAACCTCTATGATATCACCTTCTTGTAAATCATTAAATTTACCAAAAGAAATACCGCATTCAAAACCTTGCGCAACCTCTTTGACATCATCTTTAAATCTCTTAAGCTGCTCAATTGCACCTTTATATATCTGTTCACCATTTCTGATAATAATTGCATCCTTATCTCTGACAATTTTACCTTCAAGAACATAACAACCTGCAATTTTACCGGTTTTACCAATATTAAATACTTGTCTTACTTCTGCTTTACCGAGTTCTACCTCTTTAATTTCAGGTTCAAGAAGCGATAATAATGTTTTTTCAATATCTTCTAACAATTGATAGATAATATCATATTTTTTAATTGTAACTTTTTCTCTTTCAGCTGCAGCATAAGCGTTCGCATCCTCTTTAACCGTAAACCCGAGAATTAGTGCATTTGAAGCAGCTGCCAACATAACATCCGCTTCTGAAATATCACCGACACCAACGTGAATAATTTTTGTAGAAATTTCTTTAGATTCAACTCCGGCAATAGCCTGAGCAACAGCTTCAGCTGAACCGTTTGTATTTGCTTTGATAATCAAATTCAATTGAGGAATATCATCATCACCCGCAACAGCTTCTTTTCTGATATGAGCCGGAAGCATTGCTTCTAATCTCTTATCACGGGCTTTTTCTTTTCTGGATTCAGAAATAGATTTCATTTCTTTTTCGTTTTTAACAACTTCAAATCTGTCACCTGCAGAAGGAACTTCTGACAATCCTAAAATCTCAACAGGAGTAGAAGGTTCAGCTTTTTGAATTCTTTCACCGCTATCGGATAACAAAGCTCTGACTCTGCCGCATGCGGTGCCTACAACGATACAATTACCCGCTCTCAATGTCCCGTTTTGAACAAGTAATGTCGCAACAGGACCCTTACCTTTATCTAAGTTTGCTTCAATTACAACACCAGTTGCTTCAGCTTTAGGATTAGCTTTTAAATCCTGAACATCTGCAACCAACAATATGTATTCTAATAATTCATCGATACCTGTTCCTTGTAAAGCTGAAACTTTTACAACAATGGTATCACCGCCCCAATCTTCCGGAACAAGGCCATGTTCAGTCAATTGTTGAAGAACTTTGTCAGGATTAGCACCAGGCTTATCAATTTTGTTTACGGCGACTATTATTGGAATTTCTGCTGCCTTGGCATGGTTAATCGCTTCGATAGTTTGAGGCATTATACCATCATCTGCAGCAACAACAAGAATTGCGATATCTGTTGCTTGCGCTCCACGAGCTCTCATTTCCGTAAACGCTTCGTGCCCCGGAGTATCTAAGAATACGATTTTCTTATCGTTATTATCACCTACATAAACAGTATAAGCACCGATAGATTGAGTAATTCCACCAACCTCCGTTGCAACAATTTTATGTTTTGAAGCTCTGATGCTGTCTAATAAAGTTGTTTTACCGTGGTCAACGTGTCCCATAATACTTATAACAGGAGCACGACGTTTTAATAATTTTTTATCTACACTTGCAATTGCCTTTTGTTCTTCTTCTTTTGCAAGTTCTTCTTCCATAAAAGCTTCCAAATCTTCTTCAAGAACTTCCAATTCATACTCTGCGCAAACTTTTTTAATAACATCAACATCAATTAACTGGTTAACAGTAGCCATGACCCCATTCATCATAAGGAATTTCACAATTTCTGCCGGAGTTTTCTTAATTTTATCAGATAGTTCTGCAATAGTCATAGCATTCGTTACAACAATTTGTTTAACTTCTTCTACTTCTTCAGCTTTCTGAACTCTCTTTTTATGGTGTTGAGCAGCGGCTTTTTCAAGAGAAATCATCTCTTGTTCTTCTTTTTTATTAAAATCTTTGTCTTTGCGTTTATTTGTAGGTTTTACTCCACGTTTTGGCGCACCAGGTTTATTGTCATAAATTTCCTGAGGAATAATTCTGCGGGCAATAGGCTTCTTTTGGGTAAAATCTTTTTGAGAATCAGATGGCTTGCCTGAATTTTTATCCGAAGGAGCACCATCTCTTTGAGGTCTTTGACCGTCCTTTTTAAAAGGAGGACGCTGAGGTCTTTCCGGTCTTCTACCTTGTTGATCTATAATTTGAACAGATTTTATAGGAGCCTTACGCACAATTTCAATTCTTGAACGTGGAGAAACAGTTTTATCAGATTCTTGGGCCTTTTCAACCTTTTCTTCTTTTTTGGAAACCTTTGTTTCCTTCACTTCTTCTTTAACTTCTTCTGCAATTTTTGCTTTTTTTACAACAAAAGCCTTTGGTTTTGCAGCTTTTTTTACTCCTCCGTCTGCAATAAAATCTTTTAGACGCTTGATTTGCTCCATAGTAACAGTACTGGAATGAGTTTTATTAGTGACTCCTATTTTTTCAAATTTATCCAAAACTTCTTTACTCGTAAGTTTTAGTTCTTTTGCCAATTCACTTATTCTGACTGTCTCGTAACTCATCTAATAACTGTCCTTTCAACTCGTCTGATACAGACGTTTTCAAAAATTTTTCTAGTTTTTTCTTTTTAAATACGCTTTCTATACAAGATTTATTATAGCAAAGATATACAGATCTGCCAAATGTGGTCGAATCTGGGTTTATGACGGGCTTTGCGCCGGCATTTGTTATTTTTATCAATTCTTTTCTGTCTTTAACTTGCCAACATCCGGCACATCGTCTTTCTGTCATGTTTATTTTTCTATATTATGAACCTTGTTGAGCAAGTTTTTCAAGTTTTAATTTCTGATCATACTCAATTAAAAGTCCGATTAACTCATCCAAATCGCCATCAATAACAGTCCAGACGTTTAAATTGTGATTTAACCTGTGATCGGTTAATCTTCCCTGAGGGAAGTTATAAGTTCTGATACGTTCTGATCTGTCGCCTGTACCAACTTGAGAACGTCTTAAATCTGTTATTTCTTTCATTTGTTTTTGAACTTCCAAATCATAGAGTTTTGCTTTTAAAATTTGCATAGCCCTTTCTTTGTTTTGAAGCTGAGAACGTTCTTCAGTACAGAAAATCATAATCCCGGTAGGTTTATGAAAAAGTCTTGCTGCTGTTTCTACTTTATTAACATTTTGTCCTCCGGCACCACCTGAACGAGCCGTAGACATTTCTATATCTTCAGGTTTTATTTCAATTTCGACATCATCAACTTCAGGCATAACAGCTACAGTTGCAGTTGATGTGTGAACACGGCCCTGAGATTCAGTTTCCGGAACCCTCTGAACCCTGTGAACACCCGATTCATATTTCAATTTTGAATAAACAGCATCACCCTGTATTGAAATAATAATTTCGGAATATCCGCCGGCTTCACATTCGGTTTTTGACAGAATTTGTGTTTTCCAACCCTGTTTATCCGCAAATTTTAAATACATTCTTGCAAGATCACCTGCGAAAATGTTTGCTTCATCACCTCCGGCACCACCACGAATTTCAAGCATAATATCTTTATCATCCATAGGATCTCGAGGCAACAATAAACGCTTCATTTTTTCTTCATAATCAGGAAGCTTAGATTCATTCTCTTCTATATCAGCTTTTAACATCGCTTTCATTTCTTCATCTTTTTCTTCCTGAAGAAGTAACTTGTCGTCTTCAATCGCATCAGTTGCCCTTTTCCATTCATAATAAAGTTCAACTGTTTCTTCCATAGACTTGCGCTGCTTTGACAAATCTCTAAACTTATTATAATCCTGAATAACAGCAGGATCAGAAAGAGTCTCTCCCAACTCTTTATACTTTGCTTCTATCTGAAGTATTTGGTCTAACATATCTTTCATAACTCAATAGTAACAAGAACATGTTTTTTTTACAAGGCAACATATTTCATGATTTGCCATGCCAAATGTTTTAAGTTATTATGATAAAAAATTGAGAGGGGATTATGGAAGAGAGAAATAATAAACCGGTTGTAAAGCTTATTTCAAAGCCGGAAAATATTTTAAAAACTGTTTATACAGCCTGCAGAACTTGCTATAGCGCAGATTCACCAATTAATATCAACGAAAGCGCAAATGATGAAGAAAAAATGTTAAAACTTATTCGCAATGTTGTTGCATCCGGGCATCATTCAACAATTGAACATATTCAATTAAGTTTTGCAATATCCAATGTATCAAGGGCTTGTACACACCAACTTGTAAGACACAGATTAATGTCTTTTTCACAAAAATCACAAAGATATGTTAAGGAAAAAGGACAGTTTGATTTTTTAATTCCTCCGACAATTGACAAAAATCCTGAATTAAGAGAAAAATTTATATCATTTATGAGCAACATTTCGGACAAATATCAGGAGTTCATAGATGCAGGCATTCCTGCTGAAGATGCAAGAGCGGTACTGCCAAATGCAGCTTCTACATCACTTGTTGCAAGTTTAAACCTTAGAGAACTGATTCATTTGGCACAATTAAGACTTTGCACACGTGCACAATATGAAATAAGAACAATGGTTAAGGCAATGTGTGAAGAAGTCGTAAAAGTTGAACCATGGTTGAAAGATTACCTTGTGCCGAAATGTGAATTTTTAGGATTTTGTGATGAACACAAATCTTGCGGCAGAAAGATTACGAAAGAAGAACTTTTTGCTAAAGCAAACATTTAAAAATTCATAATTAATATTATAGGAATATGTTTGAAAGATAATAATTTTTCTTAGTTCACTTTTCTTTTTCATATCGACGGAAAAAGAAAAGCGAACCGAAAAGAAAAACACTCTTTATTCTATAGTGCTTCGCACTATAAGACTGCTGACGCAGTAATATGTGTTTTTGTCCTTTCAGGACAAAATCTTTCAGCACGGCTAAGGACAACGCCGTGCGTACTTAAAATGTTCAGGCTTTGCGCAGTGAATTAATCATTGTTTGCGATACAATTACAGGGCGGAATTTGTTTGAGCGATAGCGAGTTATTCCGCCTAAGGTAGAGCAATACAATGATTTATGAACGGAGCATCAGCCTGCGGGTTTCTTTCTGACCGCTTTCTTTGACCGCCCAAAGAAAGCGGTCTACTATAAATATTTATTTCTTGGAGATAGATATTTATAATATTAATTATGGATAAAAATGATTTTGTTGTAAGATAATAATATGAAAGCACTTATTCAAAGAGTTAAAAAAGCATCTGTTACAATTGAGAATCAATTATATTCAGAGATTAATGCAGGGATTTTGCTTTTCCTCGGAATCGCAAAAGGAGATTCAGAAGAAAATGCCGATAAACTTGTCGATAAAATATTAAAATTAAGAATCTTTGAAGATGAAAATGAAAAAATGAACCTCTCAATTAAAGATATTCAGGGAGAAATACTTGTTGTTTCACAATTTACATTATGTGGAGATTGCCAAAAAGGTACAAGACCGAGTTTTGACAACGCAGAATTACCTCAAAAAGCCAACGAGCTTTATGAATACTTTGTTGCAAAACTTAAAACAGCAGAAATTCCAGTTAAAACCGGAAAATTTGCTGCTATGATGGATATTGAGCTGATCAATGACGGCCCCGTAACATTTATGCTTGAAAAATAATTCTTTTGTAGGACTTGCCATTATTATTAAAGTATGTTAAAATAAGAACATAAATTAGAATAATATTTTGAATCGATTTATACTGTGAGGATGTTTATTTAATCTGGATTTATTTTTTTTGAAGTAGTTATTTAGTTATTTTTATTGTTATTAAATTTAAGAGGCTTTTATTATGTATGTAAACAAGTGCATTAAGTGCGGTCGAGAATTCGAAACAAAGAATCCCAAGAGGGTTATTTGTCCTGACTGCTTATACCCCGACAAAAAAATGATGGTTGACGGACCTGAAGGAGATAATGGCGAAATAGTTCAGGCAGAACAGACAGAGAATTACTCTACTGAAAGCAATCCTCAATTTTATAGCAGTTATTCTGCAGGAAGCGATGACAGACCTCGTCCGCCACGTCAGTACAATAATCAAGGCGGCGGATATAATCGCCAACAAGGTGGTCAAAGGCCATACAACAGATACAACAATCAAGGCGGTGGATACAACCGCCAACAGGGAGGCCAAAGACCTTATAACAATAACCGTCAAGGGGGATATAACAGACCGTATAATAACAATCGCCCTAACGGGAACTTCCAACAGAGAAGACCTCAAAATAACAGATTTAATAATAACAGAAGACCTAATAACAGAAATAAAGCTCCTAAACCATTACTAGTAAGTAAGGAGCAATTAGAACAAATTGAATTGCTATATAAGTTAATGCTGCCGTTACCAAACCCGGATGCACACGAAGTAATCGGAGAAAAAATAGGTTTGGAACCAAGAAAAGTATTTTTCGGAATAAATTTAATCAGACAAAAAATGATGCTTCCGAAATTACCTTTCCCTAAACGCAAATTAGCAATTACACCGGATCAGTTAAATGCTATTAAGATGCTTTATGAGCCGCTATTACCACTTCCTCCGATAGGATGTCATAAAATTATTGCATCTCAGTTAAAGATGGATGAGTGGAGAGTTCATGTCGGAATTGGTCTTGTTCGAGCTCAAATGGGGCTTGACAGATGGAATGAAGACAGACCTGATGCTCCGGAAGAATTTAAAAATAAAAAAGCTTCAAAACCTGAAACTTCTGAAGATGAAAAGGCAGAAGAGCCAAAGAAGAAGAGAGGACGTCCTAAAAAGACAGAAGAATCCTCGGAAGAATAGTTATGACTAAATATATTTCGGTCGGGAAAATTCTTAATTTTCACGGAATTAAAGGAGAGGCAAAGATTGGTTATTCCAAAAATAAACAAGATTTTTTCTTGTCTTTGGATGCTGTTTACGTTGAAAAAAATAAAGGGGAATATCAGGAACTAAAAATAGTTTCTGCAAGACCTAACAAAAATTTTTTAATAGTAAAATTTGAAAAAATTGATTCAATTAACGATATTTTAAATTACAAAGGTAGACTATTATTTGTCCCGGAAACAACTATCAGAGAAAATCTTGATGAAGATGAATTTTTAATAGATGAACTAGTTGGAATGGGTGTTATTGATAAAGAAAATAACAATAATCTTGGCTTTGTAATTGGTGTTTCAAATAACGGAGCGACAGATTTATTATCTGTAAAAACAAAAACAAAACATGTTTGTCTTATACCTTTTGTAAAAGCAATTGTACCGGATGTAGATTTGAAAAATAAAAAAATTTACATAAATAACATAGAGGGATTATTAGAATGATATTTGAAATTTTAACACTATTCCCTGAAGTTATTGAAAATTATTGTAATGTCAGCATAATGAAGCGGGCAAAAGATTCTGGAGTTTTTGAAGTTAACACTGTTAACCCGAGGGATTTTACCAAAGATAAACATAAAAAAGTTGATGACACACCATATGGCGGTGGAGCTGGTATGGTTCTTGCCCCTCAACCATACATAGACGCATATGAAAGTATTAAAATAAAACCAAACTCAGTTACAATAATGTTATCCCCACAAGGAAAGCCCCTTAATGAAGATTTGGTGTGCAAACTCGCTAATTATGATCAAATAATAATGTTGTGCGGACACTACGAAGGCTTTGATGAACGAATAAGAGAAATTATTAAACCGGAAGAAATATCTCTTGGCGATTTTGTATTGACAGGAGGAGAATTACCGGCCCTTTGTCTTATTGATGCTGTAAGCAGAAAACTTGAAGGGACTTTGGGTAAAATAGAATCTGCACAGGACGATAGTTTTTCAAACGGCTTACTGGAATACCCGCAATATACAAAACCCAGAGAATACAGAGGTCATAAAGTCCCTGAAGTATTATTAAACGGAAACCACAAAGAAATTGCCCAATTTAGGTTGGAACAACAAATAGAGCGCACTAAAAACAAGCGCCCTGATTTGTATAAAAAATATATTCAAAACAACAAATAAAATTTAAATTAGTTGAATTTATCCAACCCCGGAGGAACTCCCAAAGCAAAGAAATTTTTAACAAATTCATATGTTCCATACAATCCGACTCCGACAGCACAGGCAATACTTGCTTTGCCTTTAGTTAATAATGCACCCAAACCCAAACCCAATGGAACAACATGATGAACTAACATAGAGAAAAATCCTTTGCTGTACCCTATTCCTTCATTAAAAAATCGTTTATAAGTCTGATCAAGTTCATATTTATAAGATAAATCTTTTATTTTTGCCTGAAAGCGACTCATATTATTTTGATACAGAGTATTATTAAGATAAAATCCGGTTGATGCAGCATCTTTTTCGCTTGCATACAAGTCAGCCTGAATTTTTCCGACATAATGCGCATCAGAAGCAACCATTGCTAAAGCTGCCAACCCCGCACCCTTTGTAATTAAAGTTTGAGGCTTTGGCAAACGAGCTTTTATTGAATGAAATACACCACTTACACTTACCATTATATCGTTTCCTTATTTTTTATTTTGACTCTGTTTTAGTTTCTGTCTTTGTTTCTGTTTTTTTTGTTTCAATCTTTTTATTTGGATCTACCGGAACATCTTTTTCTACAGGTTTTGTTGTCATCTTTAAAAGAATGTTACTTGCATCTACTGCGTCCTGTCCGTATCCTTCAGGAGATTTTTGCATATTTTGCAATAGCGCAACTGTTACATCATCACCCGAACAAATTCTACCATCTAATGCTGCTAAAGCAATCATTCTGATTTCATTTGACGGATCCTGAAGCATTTTGTTTACTAATGCAGTCAATGCTTTATCATCTTTTCTTGATGTATCTTCCTTCAGTCTGTCATAGACCTGCTTTGCAGCATTTACTCTTATTTCTTTCTGCTGACTGTTTAAATAATTTTCTAAACTTTTAATATATTCATCGGTCAACATCATTACTTCTTTTTTTTCTGTCTTTTTATTTGATTTGTCTGTTTCTTCAGAGCTTGTTGTTTGCGTTGTAGAAGTTGTTGAAGCTTGATTTGTTACGGGTTGAGTCTTTGCACCCATTTGATCAGTATAATAATTTGACGGGTAGCAAGGAGCATTAACATTATATGTTGGCGCTTGTGCCCCAGGAGGAGTTACACAAGGATTAAATATCTGAATATGAACCCCGCTTGCATTTGAAGGAATCTGACATGCCGGCTGAGAATTTATATTTTGAACCTGAGGGCAAACCGGAGCTTGCACATCAGAAACCTGAGCTGGAGGATTTTGAACCTGTTGTTGAACTACCGGTGGAGAAACCGGCTTGCAATTACAACAAGTACAATTGTTTGTATACAATGGTTGATTTATATTTTGTCCATTAACTTGCATAATAATACTTTTCCTACCTACATCTAATTAAATAAAGTATATTTTTGTCAAAAATTTGCTAAATTTTTATATATTTGGTTTACAAATCGAAACAAATAAAAAAATATTTGAGCTCCTGTACAAAACCTCTTTTAATGACGATAGGGAAAAGTTTTGGCATTCTCGCAATAAACAGCATTACGCATTTTGCTTTGTGCGGACATATCCGCAAAGCAAAATCTGCTTCAGCCTCTGCTCGAATACCGCTCGAACCACTTAACCGAACTTCGTTCGGTGGGGTTCAGTATATCTCTTAAAAAAAATAAAATGTCGATAGGGGGAATCGAACCCCCAAGGTTTCCCACACGAACCTGAATCGTGCGCGTCTACCAGTTCCGCCATATCGACATGCTACATCCACAGATATTATTCAGTTTTTAAAATTTGTACTCGCTATGTCGGAATGTTGACTCTTCGGTCAACCCTCTCGCAAAACGATACTCTATCGTTTTGCTGCGGCAGAGTGCCATATCGACATGCTACATCCACAGATATTATTCAGTTTTCAAAATTTGTACTCAACTCTGCACTGCAACGCTATAATTATAATACAAAAAATTTTAGGCGCAAAAAATAAATTGTTCGTTTTTGATACATATATGAATATTAATGACACAAATTATAAAATAAATTTTGGACAACTTATTCCAACAGCACCATTTTTAAAAATTGCTACCGACAATTTTAAATACGAAGATGCAAAAATTCTTTATAAAGCTGTTGAAGGAGAAAAATTCCCGGGTTTTCAAGGGTTTGCGAATAGATCCATAAAAATTACGCAAAACATCTTAGATAAAAATAAAAAAATTGCACAAGAAATACATCAATGGAAACACCTCAACAATATTGAGCTTGAAGAAAAAATTAGTGAATTCATTGAAAAAAACGGTGAAAAAATTGATTTAATTATATAACTGTTCTAAGGTTTCTTTATTTTAGATGCAACCCAGACAAAAGGCTTCTTTATATAATTAAAAGCAGTCTGCCCATAATTTTTTAATGAAGACAGTTTTATACCCTTTGGCAGCTTACCTAATTTTGCAAGCCCGCCTAATACCGCAGCAGCAATTGATCCTACAATTATTGAACCAAACAAAACTTTTTTCCAGGCTGGATTCTGAACTAGAGGTTTTTCTTCTGGCCGGCCATAAGTATCAACCTTTGGAAGATCTTTTAATTTTGTGCCATGAGGTAAATACATCTGGTTTAAACCTGAGATACCATCCATTGACGGATGACCTACATATCTTGGTTTTTGATCCAATAAATATGCGGGGAAATCAGTGTCTAAAACCCCGCCTGATGCCAAATTATCCAGAGCCATTACCCAATTTGAAGACATAATAATATTCCTTTAATTTTTACCTACATTTATATTAAGTAATTTTCTTAAAAAAAATTGCCATGTATTTTTAGTTCCTATGAATTATTAATGAGGTTTAATTATTTTTGTGCTAAGATTTCTTTATAATTACGAGGGAAACAAAAGATGGATAAATATTATTTGACAACTGCAATTGATTATGTGAACGGTGCACCTCATATAGGACACGCTTATGAAAAGATTTTAACTGATATAATTGCAAGACATTACTCTTTAAGAACTGGTAATATGTTTTTTCTTACAGGCACTGATGAGCACGGTATAAAAATTCAAAAAACCGCAAATTCACAAGGGAAAACTCCAAAACAATTATGCGATGAAAATTCTCAAAAATTTAAAGATGCATGGGAAAAATTAGATATCAAATATAACAGATTTATAAGAACAACCGATGATGATCATGAAAGAATTGTTCAAAAAATATTCCAAAAATTAAAAGATAAAGGCGACATTTATAAACACGAATACGAAGGCTGGTACTGTCAGGGTTGTGAATGTTTCTTGAACCCAAAAGATTTAACTGAAGATGGATTATGCCCTGATCACCTAAAAAAGCCCGACGTTGTAAAGGAAGAAAATTATTTCTTTAAGTTAAGCGCATACAAAGATGCCATTATAAAACACATTAAAGAACATCCTGATTTTATAGTACCAAGTTTCAGAGCAAACGAAGTCTTAAATCAATTAGAAGATATTCAGGATATCTCTGTTTCCCGTTCAAAGGAAAATGTAGGATGGGGTATTGATATATTAGACGATCCGGAACAGTCTATATATGTTTGGATAGATGCGCTTTCAAATTATATAACAGCAATAGGCTATGATCCGGATGGGTCAAGTGAACAATTTAAAAAACTCTGGCCATGCGATGTTCATGTTATTGGTAAAGACATTTTGAAATTTCATGCAATATATTGGCCTGCAATATTAATGGCCTTAGATTTACCACTACCTAAACATATTTTTGCTCATGGTTGGATTACAATTGATGAAACTAAAATGTCAAAATCTTTAGGCAATGTAGTTTCACCTACTTCAGTTTTAGAAAATTTTGAATTACCTAATGCAGATTCATTCAGATACTATATGTCAACATCTGCACCTTGCGGCAGAGATGGGAATTATTCTGATCAGGATTTTAAAGAGAAGGTCAATGCGCATCTTGCAAACAGCATGGGAAATCTTTTAAACAGAAGTTTATCAATGCTTGTTAAATATTTTGACGGTGAGATTAAACCGGAATTTTTAACTAATCGTTCAAAAGAGGCTGAAAGTTTGTTAAAAACTGCATTGGGTACTATAAAAATAGTTGAAAATCATTTTAATCATTTTGAAATTCAAGAAGCTGCACAAGAAATTTTCGGGATTGTTGATGCTGCAAATAAATTTGTAACTGACAATGCCCCTTGGACACTTGCAAAAGAAGAAAAAATGACCGAATGTGGTCAGGTTTTGGCTACTGTTTTGGAAATTATGTGCATAATTTCTTCTTTGATTTACCCATATTGTCCAAATATTGCAAGAGATATGGCTAACCAGTTATCATATGATATAAATACAAAATATGATGATATTACAATTACAAATATTAAAACAGGTAAGTTGATTTCTAAAGAAGAAATTCATCCTGTGTTTTTAAGAGTTGATTCTGAATTGGCGGATAAAACAAAAGCAAAAGCATAAATTAAAATAACGTCAATTGTTTTTCAAAATGTTTTTTCAGAAATGACGGTCTGTGATACTTACACAGGCCGTACTTATCTATTGCATCAAGATGTTCTTTAGTCAAATATCCTGCATTCGTTTGCCAGCCATATTGAGGATATTCCCGGGCTAATTTTTCCATGTATTTATCACGGGTGACTTTTGCCAATATGCTGGCTGCAGCAATTGATGCAGATTTAGAATCACCTTTTACAACTGTTTTTTGCGGATATAAATAATTTTTTATTATACGATTACCATCTACAAGAGTTATTAATTCAGATAAGTTCGCTTTTTGTATAACCTCTTGGCAACAAAGTTTCATTGCTTTTAGTGAAGAATTTAAAATATTTATTTTTTCAATTTCATCAACTTCAATACAAACTATTGAATTAATAGAATTTTTTATAATGACATCATAAAGACTTTCCCTTGTTTGTTTAGATAATTTTTTTGAATCATTTAATTTTTCTAAATCACCAATTAAGGATTTTGTAACCTCAGGGAAATAAACACAAGCCGCAAAAACCCCGCCTGCAGCAGGACCTCTTCCGGCTTCATCCGTTCCTATAACTATTCCTTGTCTTTGGTCATATTGAAATAATTTATTCATACAGAAATTTTAATATAAATATAAATTTGAGCAATAAAAGGCAAGGAATTTTTCCCTGCCTTTCAGTTAAATAATTTTCATCTTATTCAATAGGAGCCCAGTTTTTGTCAATTAATGAACCATAACAATACGATTCATAATATATTGTTGTACCATCTTTGCAGCGAGATTCACGCACTGATTCGGAAGCTACAGCTCCAATACCGGTAGGATCCACAATTTGTCCACGAGGTGTAACATAAAAGCCAAACAAATCTTTACCTACAATATTTGGACCATCTACACCATTGACATCAACAGTAAAATACCCAATGGCATTATCATTATTCTCTACAGGGAAATAACGGAAAAGTATACCGTTTTTTAAAATAGCCGATACCCCTGTTCCGGTAGATATTGATGAAACTGTAACATTATTTGAATATATAGATTTGTATCTTACTCTGCGAGATGAGGATACATTTGCCGATGTTTTCCAACAATCAGTTAAAGCAGTATCATCATTACAGACCTTTGTAATAACAAAATTATCATTGGTTACAAACCTTGCAGCTGATGTAAAATCTGTATTAAACAATGTATTTGTTCTGTGATTTACAAGTTGATCTGTTGCTAATTGCTGTATTTGCGCCGAAAAATTTTTAATTTGGGTTGCATAACTTCTACTGGTTATATTTGATATTAATCGAGGCAATGTAAGAGTTGCAACGATACCTATAATCGCTAAGGTAATCAGTACCTCTACTAATGTGAAAGCCATACTTTTAATAGTTATTTTCATTTCTCCTCCTATTACTTTTCAAGATATAAAGGATCAAAACCGCCCTGTTCAGCTAATTTGAAACATGCTTTTCCATTTCCGTTTTTACAATTTGATTTTAGAGTAGATGCATTATCATTTGTTTGAAATCCACCTACATCTCCAGCCTGAATTCCATTTGAAATATCATCATGCCAAGCAAGAGTCAATATATAATAATCAACTCCAACTATATTTGGAGCATTTGGTCCGTTTATATCTATAATCACATCCGAAGTTGCAGAACTATTCTTATTTACAAGTCCTAAAGCAACACCATTTTTCAAAAGAACAGCTCCTTGTTTTCCCGCTACGTTAGTTGGTCTTGTAACACTTACGCTAGAACCGTAATAATTTTTATAACTTGACGCAAAAAATGAAGATTTATTTGAAACATCCAATGTTCTTAAAAATGAAGAAGGATTTGAAACAATAGTCGTAGACTCTACCACACGTGCTCTCGAATCAGTCATCTCCATTGAAACCGCATTACTTAGATTAACAACAGCATTTCTCAATGCAGTCATATTAGATTTAGAATTTACATCTTTTATCATCGTCGGCATAACCAGTATAGCAACAATTCCAATTATGGTAAGCGTAATCATCACTTCTATAAGTGTAAAAGCCTTTTTTAAATATTTCTTTGATATCATATATAATTTCCTCTTCTTTACGATATAGACTATATTAGCATTATTCAAATAAAAGTTCAATTATCTTGACTGAAAATTTTGAGCAAGTTAAAATTTCCTTGTATATAAGGTGAAGGGAGTAAAAAATGACTAATATACAAGTTACTCAAGAAATTCAAGACAAATGCCCTGTAAGACGCGGGGTTAAAGGAAGTCCGGCTCCTATTCCTCAAGAAGGAGAATGGACAAAATGTAAAGAAATTAAAGATATTTCAGGTTTGACACATGGTTGCGGATGCTGTGCACCTCAACAAGGAACCTGTAAATTAACTTTAAACGTAAAAAACGGTATTATTCAAGAAGCGCTGGTTGAAACAATTGGATGCTCAGGTATGACACACTCTGCTGCTATGGCAGGTGAAATTCTTCCGGGTAAAACAATTCTTGAAGCGTTAAATACAGACCTTGTTTGTG
>CACXDL010000051.1 GCA_902766395.1 uncultured bacterium | reverse complement strand
TCACAGCTAACGTTTACGTTTTAACTAAGGATGAAGGCGGACGTCACACTCCATTCTTCCCTGGTTACAGACCTCAATTCTATATCAGAACAACTGACGTTACCGGTGAAATCAAATTCGACGGTCAAATGGTAATGCCTGGTGATAACGTAGTTATGGAAGTTAAATTGATATACCCAGTAGCTATTGAAGAAGGTATGAGATTTGCTATCCGTGAAGGCGGCAGAACAGTTGGTGCCGGTGTTGTTGATAAAATTATAGAATAATAATTTTAAATGACATAAATGCAAAAAGGCGAATTCGTAAGATTTCGCCTTTTTTGTTCTACCTTTAATTTCTTCTCTTTTTTCCCTTTTTAACGCTATGGTAATTGTTTTCCCATTGGAAGTTCTTATGCTAATAATAATTCCAGTAAATTAGCATTTGAGTTTGCTTTTCTGCTTTGACGCATTTTTGCAAGATATTGTTCTGCTGCATATTTGATTTGTTTTGATTTTGGACTCATTTCTTCATCAAGTAATTCTACATACTTGCAAACTGTTGTCATTTGATAATCTTTTTTCATTATTTTCCCCAATTATTTTTATTTTAACCAAGTAATGTCTCTAATAATTCTGCGTTGCTAACTGATTTTTGAGAATTTCTTAGTTGGCTTCTGTACATATATGTTCTAAGTGCTTCTCTAATCAATTCTGAACGTGTTCTGTTTTCGTTGGTTGCAACTGAATCGATTTCATCTAAAAATCTTTCAGGCATTGAAATTAATACTCTGGCCATTTTTTTCTCCTTAATTATTTTCTTTAATATCCCCTTACATATATATAAAGTTTTTTGTCGTATATAAATTGCTTAAATTTTGTAGAAAAAGTATATATTTGTAATATAACTTTACATAAATAAATTGTCTGAAACTCTTATATAATAATCAAAAAGCCGACTTGAATATTCAAGTCGGCTTAAAACTTTTTTCTTGTTATTTAACTTAAAAGTGATTCTACGATTTTTTCATTAGTTTCATTTCTTCTCATATTTATAAGATATTTTTCTATTGTGATTTCGTAATATTTGTTTGAAACATTTGATTTATTTTCTAATGAATCTACATATTCTTTTACTGTAATCATTTGATAATCTTTTTTCATAATCTATCCCCTTAGATATAGTTTATTTTTCCCTTACATATATATAAAGTATTTTTGCATTTAAAAATTGCATACTTTGTATATACTTTGTAATAAATCTTAACATATAGGTGTAATGGTGATTTTTGGGTAAATTTGGGGTAGAATTAGAATATAGTATTACACTGATGGAAGGAAATATAAATGCTTAGAACAGGTATTGTCGGCTTGCCGAATGTAGGAAAATCTACTTTATTTAATGCTTTAACAAGTACAAGAAATGCACAGAGCGCAAATTATCCGTTTTGTACTATAGAACCTAATATTGGAGTTGTTGAAGTTCCGGATGAAAGGTTGCCAATACTTGCGCAATTGTGTAAAACTAACAATATAATACCTACTGCTATTGAGTTTGTTGATATTGCAGGTCTTGTAAAGGGGGCAAGTAAGGGTGAAGGTTTAGGCAACCAATTTTTACAAAATATTCGAGAAGTTGATGCGATAATTCAGGTTGTAAGATGTTTTGATGATGTTAATACAATTCATGTAGAAGGTAAAGTGGATCCAATAAGTGATATTGAAACTATAAATACTGAATTGGCACTGGCAGATATGGCTTCTGTAGAGCGCCGTCAAGCCCGAATTTCCAAATCAGCCAAAGGTGGTGATAAGGATGCTGTTGTTGAAAATAATGCATTGTCAAAATTACAAAAATTATTACAACAATGTACTTTTATTAATATATATGATCATTTTGATAAGGATGAATTACCTTTTGTAAAAGCATTAAATCTATTAATGACAAAGCCTGTAATATACTGTGCAAATGTTTCTGAGTATGATTTGAAAGATGGAAATGATTATACTAAGAAAGTTGAAAAGTATGCAGATGAGCATGGCGCGAAAATGGTTATTATATCTGCAAAGATCGAAGAAGAACTTGCAGAATTGGGAAATGATGAAGCACAAGAATATTTACATGATTTAGGAATTGACGATAGTGGCATTAATCGTATGATTAAATCTGTTTATTCCTTATTGAAATTAACGACATTTATTACCGCAGGGGAAAAAGAAGTCAGAGCATGGACTATAACAAAAGGTACAAAAGCTCCTCAGGCTGCAGGTGTAATTCATACTGATTTTGAAAAAGGATTTATCAGGGCTGAAATAACCCCTTGTAAAGATTTTATTGAATTAGGATCTTACAATGCTTGTAGAGAAAAGGGTGTGACTCGTCTTGAAGGCAAAGATTATGTTATGCAGGATGGTGATTTGGCTCATTTTCGTTTTGCGCTGTAATTGTTGAAATTAGCTATAGGATAATTTATAATTATAATATGTTTAATAAGGGTTATAAAATAGCAGCTTTCACTCTTGCTGAGGTTTTGATTACTCTCGGTATAATTGCTATTCTTGCAGCAGTAACCATTCCTTCTTTAATGAAAAATGTTAATGCTTCAAAATATAGTTCGCAATTTCAACAAGCATTATCATCTTTAAATCAAGCTATAAGAATGGCTCAAAGTAATTTTGATGTAGATTATGCATCAACAAATGAAAAGTGCAATATTGAATCTGCAAGAAGTGAAAGTGCAACGCAAGTTTTTACTTTTTGTTCAATATACAACAGTACATTATCAGGAGCATCGTATGTAGGGCAATTATCTGCGGTTCCTGGCTATTCTATACGAGTAAGAAGTGATTTAAACTCATATTTTATTTTTGATAATCCGGTATACGCTGAAGGAAATTCGCGAGTAATTATGAGCACAACGCCTTCTGATTATTTAGGTTATGCACTCGCAAGCGGGGTTATGGTTGGATTCAATAAAGATGCTGTCGGTTGTGCTGTGGACACAGGGAAATTGCCGGATGATAATTGGATTTCTAATAATACGCATTGTATTGGTTTCATAGATATAAATGGAGTTGCCGGACCAAATACGGTTGTTAATTGTGATGATGTAAATGCATTGGAGATTAATCCGAATTCAACCTGTGCAGTAACAGTAGATGCCAATCATATTACTGATATCTATCCTGTGATATTTTATAATGGTTCAGTCATTCCTGCGACTCCTGCAGCGCGGTCAATTGCCTCTAAATGGAAGCAGAGTACGCTTACTGACAACCTTGGCGGAAATTAGGATTTAAATTCGTTTATATTTTCCAACTGTTTAAGTATTCTTTTTGTTCTTCGGTTAAAGTATCTATTTCTATTCCCATAGAAGATAATTTTAGTTGTGCAATTTTCATATCAACTTCAACAGGGAGAGTATAAAGTTTATTTTCTAATTTCCCTTTATTTTTAACAAGAAATTCGATACCAAGAGCTTGGTTTGCAAAACTCATGTCCATAACGCTTGCCGGATGTCCTTCTGCAGCAATAAGATTTACCAATCTTCCTTGACATAAAACATATATTGACTTTCCATTATTCAGTACATATTCTTCAAGATTTGGTCTGATTTGTTTTATTTCCTTTGTGTACTGTTTGATGCCCCCGACATTGATTTCCCAATCAAAGTGACCAACGTTTCCTACAAATACCCCATCTTTCATGCTCATCAGATGCTCGACATCTATGACGTGTTTATCTCCGGTAACTGTAAGGAATATATCCCCTTCTTTAGCTGCTTGGCTTATAGGCATTACTCTGTATCCTTCCATTGCAGCCTCAAGTGCTTTTAGAGGGTCTACTTCACAGACAATAACATTTGCTCCTAATGCTTTTGCTCTAAGTGCAACGCCTTTGCCACACCATCCATACCCTGAAACAACAACTGTTTTGCCGGCAACCAGAATATTTGCAGCGCGCATAACTCCGTCAAAAGAACTTTGACCTGTTCCATATCTGTTATCATACAAATGTTTCGTTAAACTTGTGTTAACTCCAACAGCAGGGAATCCAAGAGTCCCTTGTTTTTCCATTGCCTGAAGTCTTATAATTCCTGTTGTTGTTTCTTCTGTAGAACCTATTATTTTCCCTGTTAAATCAGGTCTTTTGTCATGAATTAATGAAACAATATCACATCCGTCATCAATTATTATATCCGGATTATGGTTTATTGCTTCTTCTATGTGTTGTTTATATTGATCAACCGTTTCTCCTGCGACGGCAAAAACCGGAATATTATAGTATTTTACAAGTGCAGCAGCAACATCATCTTGAGTGGATAATGGATTAGATGCAACTAAGATTGCATCTGCTCCTCCAGCTTGCATTACAGTGCATAGTGCTGCGGTTTCTTTTGTAACATGCACGCAAGCCGATAATTTTAGTCCTTTGAATGGTTGCTCTTTTATAAATCTTTCTCTGATTTGTTTTAAAACAGGCATGTCTTTAAAAGCCCAATCTATTTGCTTTTTCCCTTGCTGTGCAAGTGTAATATCTTTAATTTCACATTTTATTTCAGTGGCTACCATTATTTCTCCTTAGAATAATTGTTAGTTGTACACTACAAAATTATACCTTAAAATTATTATAATAATAGTTATTTATGCCCTTTGTAAAAATTTCTTAATAAATTTCAAAAATGTAACAATATTTTATCTTTATGGTTGTTATAATTTTCGATAAGGAGTACGGTGTGAAGGTAAGTTTAGAATCAAAAAATAGTATTACAAATCGTGGGAATGTTAGTTTTGGGTATAGATTTACAAAGGATGACAGAGGTTTTCGACAATTTGAAACATCTTTTCCTTATGATACCAATAAATATGATGGCTATTTAGAGATATACAAGCTTGATACTCCTGATAAGTTCAATAATTTTAAGATTGATGATATTGCCTATACCCGTGATGGCTTAAGTCGTTTATATATGGATCAGGGAAAAATTAAACTTGATTTGGCTCGTACTTATGGTATTACTCCAGATGTTCCGTTTGCTTATCATGTTATTTTAGAAGAAAAAAATAACAGAAATAATAGAAAGGTTGAAATAGATGCAGGTTTATGTGTAGATGAAAGATCAGACAAAAACAATCCTCAAGATACCCGTTTATATAATATAGTTCCATCAGGTCAATCAGAACGTAGTCGTGGTGGAGCAATGAAACTTGTAAATGTTGATGCTCAGCATGTCGGAACTGTTTATAATGAAAAAGGTGAATATATTCAAAATGCCGAAATAGAGAATCGGGGTTATACAGGAGTTAAGTCTTTAACAAACAGATATGGCGGAACCCTTGCAGGGTTGGAAAAAGGTCTTGATGATGGTGAGTATGCACCTTTCTCAGAAATATTAACTTTACCGATTACTGCTCAAAAAGATGTTTATTGGACAGAGAATTTATATCAAATAGACAGCTCTATTGGTAATATAAATAACTATGCATCACTTCAAAGGAAATTATTTGCAAAAAGGAAAAATTTAATATTTGACGGTGCTTTTGTAAATGAAGGTTTGACCGGTATACATTTTAATCATATGTTGAAATGGGGTGTAGATTCTCCATATTTCAGATGGTTCAAGGCTCGTTCATTATATGACAAACCTTTGTCATTAGGGGTATTCCCAAAAAATACCAAAAATGTTTCGTATAAACTTGTAAATATTCCATTTGTGATTTCTCAAAATTCTAATGGACAAATTGTTACTAAATCAAATAAGGATTATGACTCTAAAAAACCTTCATATATTCAGTATTTTGATACAAGGTTGGTGACGGATGACGAAAAAAACGATAAGAAAAATCTGATTCACAATTACTCTAAAATTAATACTGAAAATTTGTATGATTTAACAACTCACAATGATTCTGTTGTTCCATATTCGTTTGAAATAAATCCTGCTGATATTGTGAAAAATATTAAATTCATAAATGAATATAATAAACAAAATCCTCAAAATCCAATAAAAACGGATTCTTACATGGCAGCCAGAATGCTTTCAAAATTCCCGAATTTTTCTGTTGATGAAAAATTCGAAAGTGGGTTTGAAACATGGGACGCAAATCCGGATATAGCAAAATTGAATTTTGTTACTTCTAAATCAGATTTAAAAGCTTTAAAAAGTGTGGCTCCTGATGAACAGCAGGAAGAAGAAGCTCTAATGGTAAGAGCAAACGCTCAGGTCAGGGATTATACAATTGGATCAGGAAGATTTTGGACCAAATTGACAAATGATGTGCAAAGATTATATGCTGCACAAAATATAGCAAATATCAAAAATTTGACCGCAGATAATGCGCAAAATGTTTATAAAGATTTAATAGATAACGCAAATGACAAAGTATTTCCTTCTTCATTAAAAGAGGAATTAAATGAAAGAGAAGTAAAAAATGTTCTTTCCGGCCGCTATTTTGTAAGTCGTAAATTATCTGATGAGGACAAAAAATCTCAGATTTTAGAGGGCTTGATGAATACACCAATAGACTCTGTAGAATTCGGTAATAATTTGGCGGGGGTTTTATCTTCTCCATTAATATCAAAAAGGGCTTCCGTATTTGAAGATATTGATAAATCAAGATACGAATTATTTAAAGCCGGAGATATAAATCTTCCTTACGAATATAAAGAAACTTACCAAAAAATGAATGATTTATATTCAAATGAAATGTTATCTTTTGCTCAAAAGGTTCTTGATGAAGTTGATTCAAAAATGCCTGCAGACAGCAAATTGTTTGACGGTGAAGAGGTAACTCAATATGGACGTTATGTTTTACCTATAATAATGCCTCAATTGGCTAAGTATACTTTTATAAAAGCGCTTGCACCAAACTTGAAGGTGAGTATAAACAAAGATAATGGTGAAATTTCTTACGATTACAAGAATTTAAAACAGATATCCCTTCAGACTATAGGAGTAAAAAATCCTGGATCTCCTGAAGATGAAGCATTAATGGTACTTTCAAAATTAAAAGATGGTTTGAAGTATATTTCAGAATCTTCGGCGTTCAGTAATGATATTGTTGAATCAATTTCGAAAGAATTAAAAGGAACAAGTGCAAATAGTTTTGCTCTTGCCGATTTAATTATTAATAAAACTCAGTCAGGTCTTGATTACAGAATAGATGCTACAAAAGATATTGCAGATATTGAAGCGTTAAGAAACGGAATGGAAAATCTGGATGATACCTGGCAAACAGTTACTGATTTTTGGAAATCATTTTCTCATGCGGTATTAGAAGAAAATCCACATTCATATCTTGTTGCTGAAATTACAAATTTAGGTGAATTACAAGGTAAAGGACACGGTGATCTTGCTCAAAAATTCAAAAGTAAAGCAGATTTGAAGCAAAAATTCTTCAGAGAAACCGGTATTTTAGCAGAAGCAAATTATGAAGATTATTTTTATAATATTGCAAAATTATTTGCTAAGTCTTTTGAAGATGGTAATCCTAGTTCGTATGATAATCCTCAGGCTGTATCCGACAGAATATATGAAATATTGATTGGTAGTGGTGAGCCTCTGTTAAAGGCTGTGTCGTTGCCTTCTATGATGTATACTTATTCTTTTATAAACAACCATGACAAACCTCGTGCTTTACACTGTGCGGCATTGGATATGGGAATGTTTTATGCAGATTTAAATAATACAGATAGCTCTATTATCAAGGATTTCAGAAAAACCGCATATACACTTATAAAGGATAAGTTCTTTGAAAATGTTTCTGATGAAGAAGTTGCGAATTATAATTTTGAAGCGGTTTCTCCAAAAGCTGTAGCAATGGGACTTGCTATCAGAAAAGCATCAATAGATGTTTTGAAAAAATATCATGAAAAAGATCACAAAATGTCTAAGTCTGAATTTGATGCTGCTATAAAAGCAATGAGTAAATCAGTTGCAGACCTTAGCGATGGTAAATTTATGGATAAACATTTTGAGCCGGATTCTTTCGGTGTTAAACCCATAGATGCAAATATTGATAAAGTTATTGAACAAGCTAAACGTAAATACGGATTAAAACTTCCAAGAGATTTAGAAAAGGTTTATGCGGATGATGTATTTGAACAAGTTTTAAAACCTGCGGTTCCTAAGCTCATGGCAATGATGAAATATTTAGTGGCTCTGCCTGGTATGCCAACATTATTTGACGGGGATGACTATTGTGCAACAGGTTATGACTCTGAAACAAAAAATATGCACCTTGCGACAAGACAAAAAGTTCATGAAGAATGGGCAACTAAAGGCAATTCAAGATATAAAAAGTTTATAGACGATTATAAAAAAGAATTTGATAAAATAATGTCTGTGAGAAATAATCCAAAATGTAATGCTCTAAATAATGGCAAACCTTATCTGTTGCCGCCTCAGAATGCAAAACGCGATTTTGAACAAGATTACAATATGGATGTTCCTGCTATTTTGCGCCAGAGTGCAGATGGAAGAATGGCTATTTCTTTGTTGAATCCGGCATCAAAGCACGCTCACACACAAAGATTTGCTTTTGATCACGAAGTTGAATATGAACCAGAAAAATTAACACTGGACTCAATAAAACTGAATTTTACAACCAAAAAAGAAGGTAATAATTATCAAAACATTATAATGGACGGATCTTTGGGTAAAGGTGTAAAAGGCTTAACAAAAGGTATGATCTTCAGAAACGCATATGATGATAATGATATTTATAAGGTTGATCAGGTAAATGGCTTGTATTTCTTAAAACGCGAATCCGGAGATAAGAAAATTCACTTGGAAGATACAACATTGAATCTGTACTATGTTCCTGAAAAAACTCCTTTAACTTTCACCGGCAGTTATAATATAAAGCGTGACGTGGAGTATGTTACTAGTATGTATTCTCCAAAAACTAACGATTGTGGTAAAAAGTTGTCTTTATTAGCAAAATAATTCCAAATAAAAAGGCTGATATTCAGCCTTTTTATTTTATATTTTGTTTAGATTTTTCAAGAAATTTTTCAAATATCTCCACGCTATCTGCAACAAGTTCAATACAAGGTCTTTTCTTATAGTATGCTTCAGTTCTTGGACTTGGAGTAGGGTTAGCAGAATTTTCTATTCCCTGAAGTAATTCTCTGCAAATAATACTTCCATTTTTATTTTTAAATTCCATAGCAAGTTCCTGAACAATTTTGTATTGCTCTTTTTTATTTCCCGGAGAACTATCGGTTTTTGCGAATGCTAATCCTGCAGCCATGAACATTCCGCTGACTGTCCCGCAGACTTCACGCATTCTTCCCATTCCACCTCCGAAAGAAGATGAAATTTTTAATGCGGTATCAAAATCCATTCCAAATTCTTCGCAAAATACACCAAGTACTGCTTGGGAACAATTGTAACCGGCTTTAAATAATTCTTTTGCTTTTTCAGACCTTTTACTCATTTCTTACTCATTATTTTTTTATTCAGTTATATATAATACTATAAATAAAAATTTTTATCCGCAAAAATTTATTTTACGGGTTTTATAGTTATAAGTACAAGGTGGAGGTATAACATGGAAATAGGAATTGGATTTGGTCCATCTGATAAATTTGATCATATAAAGTCAAATGCACACTGGACAAGAGTGCACTTGGATACTTCATTCAGACCTGATATTGATGATATAAAAATTTGTTCTGACCATGTACAAGACTGCTTGAATCATCCTACAACAGGCTTGCTGGCAAGAAGACAATATATAACCAAAAAACCTTATAATTATCCTGAATATGCCTTACGTAATAAAATGATTATTAATAACAACAAAAAAATTACTTCGCTGCAAAATTATTTCAAAGATTTAGTAAAGGTTTTATATCCTAAAACAAATCATATAAGGCAGTATATAATCGATAATGACCGCGTCGTGTTGGATTATGTTGCACCTATAAAGAAATATACTTCCGCTGATAAATTAAAAATATTCTTAAAGCGATTCTTTTAAATCTTTTATAATTTTATCAGTAAATTCTTTGCTAAATGAAATTTGATCATTTTTTTTGAGCAAATCTGATGTTGTTATAATATCTTTAATAGTCATGTCTTTTTGGTTAAAAAGTTCTTCTATATATTGCGGATGAATGTTTTTTAATCCTCCTAACAGAGGGTGAATTCCATATCCCCAAGGTGTTTTTTTGAAATGCTCAATGTAAAATTGTTGAATTACATTTAAATAAGGTTCCGGATTAAATTTTTCCTCTCCTGTTTTATTTAGGTATCCTGTAATTAGTTCTGCAGGGAGATTCCCGGCATTTCTTCCCATCCCGTATATAGATGAGTCAATGCAATAAAAACCTTTTTCAATTGCCTTTAAAGAATTGGCAAATGCAAGTTGTAAATTGTTATGAGAATGGAAACATATTTTATTGAAACCGAGATCCCTGAATTTTTTCCCATAAACAGTTACATCTTCGGGAAATAATGCTCCAAAACTGTCTGCAAACCATACTGCAGACAATATATTTTTATTTCTCCATTGGTTTATTTGGTTAAAATGATCTTCCTGAAATCTCGAAATTGCCATAAAATTCATAAAAATTTCATATCCTTTAGCGTGTAATTTTTCCGCTAAGTCAAATGCAATATCCATTTTTTGAGGATATGTTGCAATTCTGATTATTTCAATAGGAGTTTTATTTGGGTTGTAATCTTGAAATTTGTCCGCGGAGCATTTCCCAGCATCTATCATAACAGCAATCTTGCATTTATCTTTCTTTTCTATAAAAGACATTAAAAAATCGTCTTCGCATCTGGCAAAATCCCCGAGTTTAGGATTGGGGTTTTCTACACGGTATCCGATTTCAAAATAATCTGCTCCTGCATTGGCTGCCGCATCATAAGAAGCCTGAACACATTCTTTTGTAAAATTCCAACCGTTCAGATGTCCGCCGTCTCTAATTGTACAATCAAGTAATTTAACCATTATTTTAGATTCTCCAGCGAAATATTTACTAAATTTTTTGCTATACTGAGAGCGTTTTCAAAAACTTCTTTATTATAAAAGAAATCATCTCTTTGTGTAAATTGTTTTACAATTTTTCTTGCATATGTCCCTATTGCAACACCATTAATTTCAACATTACATAGTTTTGCAAGTTCTGTAGATTTAGAATTTGTCCCTCCTGATAATAAAATGTAAGCAGGTAAATTAGCATTTTGAAAAATTTCTGCTGTCGCAACTGTCTGTAAAGTTGTTTTGTAATCATCTGCCTCTCCAGACATTGGTGCTCCATCTGCTTGTATTATGGTTGAATAAGGAGATCTTTTGCTAAGCATTTTAGAGATTCTTTTTATCAAAACTTCATTTCCGGCTTTGTATCTGTCTGTGCAAATACTTAAAACTCCGTCATAAAGGTTATTTATATCTTTCCATTTTTCTTCGATTTCGTATTCATCAGAACTCTGTGTATGCAATTCAATACAATCAATCCCTTTTTCAATGAGTGGCGGTAAAATTTCTTTTAAGTCTCTGTGTTCTGTAACAGTAGAAATTGCTTTATGGGGGCAAATATCAATGCATTTCCCACATCCAATACATCTTTTACGGTTAACCTTATATGCTGAAGGATTTTCAATTATTGCATTTTGAGGACAAATATTTGAACATTTTCCACATTTTTTACATGTTTCATTTATATATGCTTTGCTTATGTGAGGATCTCCTTTTATCCCAACAGAGCAGCATAAATATCTTTCTTCTGAGATTCCTGCCCTTTTCAAACCTCTTTTTGCCGCATCAATAATATTCGGGCTTGCGTTCAAATCAAAAAAATTACATCCGGCAAGTGAATACAGTGCGACAAGTTTTTCGACTTCAATTTCATCTTCATTACCTGCGGCACATACAAGTTTAAAACATCTTTTTTCTTTTAGTAAATCAATTAACATAATAATTTATATAATTTAAACCAGATACAGCATAAATTATATCACGAAATAAGCAATTTATTTCGGTAAAAATACTTTATATATAGGTAGGGTAGAAAATAAAGGTTTAAGATGGCCGGCGTTAATTTTGAAAAGCTATATATGCAAGCAATAAATAAATATTGTAAAAGTGCTAAAGCAGTCGATTGTCCGTTAAAAGTTTTTAATGATAAGTCTTTGCCGACGCTTAATTCAGATGTTGTTCAAATTAGAGGGGTTACATCATCAAAAGTTGCGGCAGGTTCTTTCCCGAAAGATTTATCAGAAATTACCGAAAGTGAATATAACAGATTATTATTAGAGTTAAATTCAAAAAAAATGCGCCATGTTGGTCCGCTAGGTGATGTGATCGGGGATTATTATCAATCGTTATTATATTTGGCAGAAGATGGTGTTCAAGTTCCACAAAAAATGAAAGCTCTAAAAATGTATATTGGCAATGGTTCTCAAGATACCAAGTCTCATTGCCGAGAACTCTACATGGATATTAATTACTTTTTAAGTAACTATAAAGGGAATTATATTCCAAAATTAGAGAAAGGGGCAAATGCAAACAGGACAAAAGGGCTGATAAATTTTGATTCAGAAACGGCAAAAGATGTAGTCAAATGTTTGGACTACTCTTTAAAAGAAGTGGATAAAGAATTTGGTGCATATAAAGGTTTTGTATACAGAAACGGTAAAATGTCACCCCATAGCGGAACATATGTCTCAACATCTAAGGATCTGCAGTGCCTAATGGGCGACACTTCAGAGTTCCATGTAATTAAAACAAAACGTGGGCATGATATTCATAAGTTTCAACAAAAATATTACCCTGTAAACGACTCAGAGAGGGAAGTTTTATTACCAAGAGATTCCCATTACAGGGAAGTTACAGGTTTACAATATGAAGAAGAACGTCTAAAATTGGCCAAGGCAAAATATGAATATTTAAAATTAGGTAATGAAAGTATAACGCAGGATGAAGTTTTATCAAAAACTCATGTTTGGGAAGAGATATAGAGGGAGAAGTACGTTCAGATTACTAAATAGTATTTATATTTTTAATATAATTTGTTAATTTTTGTGCAATAATTTTATGTGAGTTTTCATCATAATGTAATCCGTCAAAATCAGACGGTTTTGTGAATTCGTTTATGTCAAAAATTCCGCAATGGTTCGCACTTGCGGATTCTCTATAAATCTCCACGGCCTTTTTTGATTTTATAATACTTGTTTTGTCAAACTGAAATTTAAAATATCCCTCTAAAACTTTTTCATCCAATATAACAGGTGGAAGAAGGATTATTTTTTCTGCTTTTGTTTTAGCTAATTTAATTAAATTTTTTAATCCGTTTTCTATGGTACTAAAACTTATATTATATTGAAATTGTAAGTCATTTGTTCCAAGCCAAAGTATCAGCAAATCTATATTATCGGATTTTGATATAAAATCAGGGAAATGCTTTGGCGCAGAAAAAATAAAACCTTTTGGGTTCTCAACAAAACCTGTTCTATCGCACACGCCTTCATTTATAACCTTATATTCAGTCCCTAAATTCTTTTGTAAAACTGAAGTCCAACGAGTATGCTCATCAAATCTTGCACTGTCTTTTGGATTATATCCGAAAGTATTGGAATCTCCATAGCATATAATCTTTTTCATTTGTATAAAACCAATATAAGTATATAATTTTTTTTGTCAATAAGTAAATTTATTTAGTTATAATCTTTTTATCCCAGTTTTCTCTTAAATGTTCTGCTTGCAAGTGTCAGAGTTATTAAAGCTATTATAAGTAGCGGAATTATGTTTACAAGCACATCGTTTATTCCCATACCTTTTAATATTATTCCGCGTGATAGAACCATAAAGAACCTTACAGGATTTAAATATGTTATATACTGCAAACAAAGCGGCATATCTTCAATAGGTGAAATAAACCCCGAAAGCAGTACTGCAGGCATCATAAATGTCATAACAGATAAAATTGCCTGCTGCTGCGTGTTACAAATCGATGAAATATAGAGTCCGACACCGACTATCGCTAAAAGCGATATCAATATTGAAATAAGAAATAAAACTATCGAACCGACAAAAGGAACGTGGAAAAATACAATGACAATTCCGATCATAACCATTGTTAAAGTCATTGCAATAACCAAAGGCGGTATAGACTTACCTAATAGAATTTCAAAAGAGGATAAAGGACTAACTATAAGCTGATCAAAAGTACCTAATTCTCTTTCTCTAGCAATCGATAAAGATGTCAGAATCAAAGTTGTTACAAGTGAAAGCATTGCAACAATAATTGTTAAAATGTACCACTTGTATTCAAGATTAGGATTAAACCAGTTTCTTACGGTTATATCCAAATCTGAGCTCATGTTGCCTGTAAGTTCTGCGTTATACAAATTTATTATTTGCGATGCATATCCTGATCCTATTGCGGC